>JAYTLA010000011.1:0-36131 GCA_043729825.1 Ferruginibacter sp. | reverse complement strand
CTTTTCCGTTTACTGTAATAGCACCTTCTCCTTTGCTAAGGAAAACACGTGTTACAGCTGCTTTTCTGCGACCTACTGCGTTTTTTTGCTTTTCCATTTGTTGTTTTTATGAGATTGACCGGAGTTAGATATTGTCGTTGTCTTGTATCTTATATCTTGAATCTAGTATCTTATTAATTATTTACGATTAAAGTTTAAGTCCTGTGGTTTTTGTGCACCGTGTGGGTGTTCTGCACCTGCATATACAAATAATTTTTTGTACATCTGGCGACCAAGTTTGTTTTTAGGAAGCATGCCTTTTACAGCTCTTTCTATTACAACCTCAGGTCTGCGAGCCAAAAGGTTTTTAGCCTTTTCACCTTTCTGACCACCTGGGTAACCACTAAAAGTTAAATACGTTTTTTCGTCCATCTTGTTACCTGTAAAAACTACCTTTTCGCAGTTTGTTACAATAACATTATCTCCACAGTCAACATGCGGAGTATAGTAGGCTTTGTTTTTACCTCTTAAAATGGCTGCTATCTTAGCACACATGCGACCCACGGTTTGATTAGTACCATCCACAACGTACCAGTTGTGTGTAACGGTAGCCTCGTTAGCATGTTTGGTGGTGAAATGTAATTTGCTCATTGTATATTTTGTTTAAGTGAAACCGTGGCTATCCCCACAGCTTTTTTTAATGAGGTGCAAAAGTAGTGTAAAAAATGCTGTAAATGCAAGAGAAAAGGAAGGTTTTTTTATCGAAGGCTTGTAATGTGTTGGATTTCAATAAAAAATTATTGTATTTTTTAAAACCATTGTTTGGGGGTAGCGAAATAACGATTGGTTTATAAAAAAATAGAGCGTGGGAAATAGGTTTAAGTTGATTTTCTTAGCAAATACCACATGTTACCTTCCCATATACACCATCAATATCTGCACATCACTCGGGTTTACGCCACTGATGCGGCTCGCCTGCCCGAGTGTACGAGGTTGTATTTTTTTAAATTTTTGTTTGGCTTCATTACCAAGGCTTACCAATTTTTCATAATTAAAATCGTGTGGTATGGCAAGGTTTTCCAATTGGCTCATTTTTTCTACCAATTCTTTTTCCTTTTCTATATAAGTAGCATATTTTATTTGTATTTCGGCTTGTTCTAATATTTCCACATCATATTGTTGCAAGGCTTCTTTTACTACAGCTACCTTTTGCATCATATCAAAGAGGGTAATATTTGGGCGCAATAATATTTGCCCAAGCTTTTGCCTAAATACTAAAGGAGCAGAATTTACAGAAATTAAATACTCGTCTGCATCTATTGCATTGATTGGTAATGTATTAATTAATTCGATTGCTTCTTCTACTTGTTTTCTTTTGTCTAAAACGTTATCTATCCTCTCTTGCGAAGCCAATCCCAGCCTGTAACTCAGCTCAGTAAGGCGCAAATCAGCATTATCTTGGCGCAACAATGTTCTAAATTCTGCTCTACTGGTAAACATTCTGTAGGGTTCGTCTGTTCCTTTGTTAATTAAATCATCTATCAATACTCCAATATATGCTTCGCTACGCTTTAATATGAATGGTGACTCATCCTTCGTTGCCAAATGGGCATTTATACCTGCCATTAAACCTTGGCATGCGGCTTCCTCATAACCAGTTGTACCATTTATTTGCCCAGCAAAGAATAGATTCTTTATTAATTTGGTTTCTAAACTCACCGTAAGCTGTGTTGGTGGAAAGAAATCGTATTCAATAGCATAACCAGGTCTAAACATTTTACATTTTTCAAAACCTGGTACTTTTCTCAATGCTTTTATTTGTACTTCTTCGGGTAATGAAGACGAAAATCCATTTACATATATTTCCACTGTGTTCCAACCTTCGGGTTCTACAAACAATTGGTGCCTTTCTCTTTCGGCAAATCGATTTATTTTATCTTCAATACTTGGGCAATAGCGTGGGCCCGTACCATGTATGCGTCCTTGAAACATTGGGCTACTTTCAAAACCTGTTTTTAAAATATCGTGTACTTCTTGATTGGTATATGTAATCCAGCAGCTTCTCTGAGCTTCGGGTTTAAGGGTTGGTTTCTCTAAATAACTAAATCCCACCAATTCATCATCCCCTTTTTGTTCTTCCATTTTGGAGTAATCAAGGCTTCGGCCATCGATACGTGGTGGTGTACCTGTTTTTAAACGAGCCGTTTCAAAACCCAATTCTACCAATTGTTCGGTAATTCCCGTTGCAGCTTTCTCCGCTACTCTTCCTCCACCAAAGTTTTTTTCGCCTATATGTATTACGCCATTTAAAAAAGTACCATTGGTAAGCACGACCGAGTTACTATATATTTTATGTCCAAGTCCTGTTACAACCCCTTTCATTACCCCCTCTTCTACTATTAAATTAAATACTGTATCCTGATAAAAATCTACATTTTCTGTTTGTTCCAGCATTTCACGCCATGTTTGGGCAAAAAGCATACGATCGCTTTGTGCCCTCGGGCTCCACATTGCAGGCCCCTTTGAGCGGTTAAGCATACGAAACTGTATCATACTCTTATCGGTAACGATTCCGCTATATCCACCAAGCGCATCTATTTCTCTTACTATTTGTCCTTTTGCTATCCCACCCATGGCTGGGTTGCAACTCATTTGGGCAATGGTTTGCATATTCATAGTAACCAATAAAGTTTTACTGCCCATATTGGCGGCTGCAGCTGCGGCTTCGCAACCTGCGTGCCCAGCTCCTACTACTATTACATCGTATTTTGAAAACATGGAGGCAAAGTTACGGGTTGGGGCGGATACGTGTGATATGGGTAACCTACCTGCGGGCACAAATTTGTGCGTTTCTCATGGTTACTCATAGTAAACCCCTTTGGGGTTTGTTGTGTATTTAGATTGGAATAAATTTATATAACTAACTCATTTATAAGTTATACAAACCACCGTTTCCCGTGGAACGTTTTTATGTTTAAGGGGGAAACTGTTTCACGCCATCCACGTGGAACATCTACTCAAAATACATACTCAAACAATCCTCCTCCTTCTTTCTCATCAATAAAGCATCCTTTTGGTTCTTGTCCTTATAGCCACAAAGATGAAGTGCTCCATGAAAGATTACCCGATGAAGTTCTAATTCGAAAGTGGTTTGGTGTGTGATAGCATTTTCACTTACCCTATCTACACTAATGTAAATTTCTCCAATGGTTGGTGCGGTTTTAGATTCGCTTAAATCGAATGTGATGATATCGGTATAAAAGTCGTGTTGTAAGAAATTTTTGTTTACCTCTAATAAGTATTCATCAGAGCAAAAAATATAGGTAAGGGATTCAAAAGCTTTTCCTTCTTTTTTAAATAATTGGGGAATGAAGGCTTTTAAGGCTATTCTATTTTGAAGGTTTACTTTGGTAAGTTGATGAAAAGTAACAGGCATATTTTCTTTATATCGAAATTAAAAAAGGCTAGTATTGTTTATTTTTACGCCTTGTAAAATTAGAAGCTAATTGCTAATGTATAAGAAATTATCAGAAATAAAAATTGGAAAGGAAGTTATCATACGTGCCTTTGAAACCGAAGATATTTTTTTGAAGTTGATGGAAATGGGTTGTGTACCTGGAGAAAAAATAACCATAGATAAAATTGCGCCATTTAAAGATCCTATATCAGTAACCGTAGCCGGCTATACTTTAAGCTTAAGATTAGATGAAGCAGAACATATTTTGGTGGAGGAAATGGTAACCGCTAATTACACAAATAAACACGAATAAAAATATTAGTGAAAATTCGTGCCACTCGTGGCAAAATAATGAAAAATGAAAATTGGTTTATACTTCGGCTCCTTCAACCCAATACATACTGGCCATTTAATTATTGCAAACCATATTGCAAATAATAACGAATTGGATGAAGTATGGTTTGTGGTTTCTCCGCAAAACCCGTTTAAAAATACCAACAGTTTATTAAATGAGCAGCACAGATTATCATTGGTAAAAATTGCCATTGAAGGCGAAAAAAAATTAAAAGCCAGCAACGTAGAATTTAAATTACCAAAGCCATCTTATACAGCAGATACACTTTTATACCTTTCAGAAAAATTTCCAAAACATAATTTCTCTATTATTATTGGAAGTGATTCTTTTCAAAATATTGAGAAGTGGAAGAATTATAAATATATTATAAATAATTATAATATATTTATTTATCAACGACCTGGTTTTCAAATTAAAAATACAAGTGAAAGTATAAATATTGTAGACGCTCCTTTATTAGAAATATCATCTACTCAAATTCGAAAAAATATAAAGGAAAAAAAATCTATTCGTTATTTAGTAACAGATGCTGTAATGGAGGAAATAGAATTAAAAAATTATTATAAATCGAGTTTAGAAAATCAATCCTAAAACAACACACAATAAAACAATTACTGGGGCAGGGGTTTTAGTAAATCTTAATAAAAGAAATGTGCAAATAATTACACTTATAAAAATTATAGAAGATAAATCGAATGTTTGAATAAAATTTGCCTTTAATAAATAACAAGCTGCTGCTGCCATTACACCAACAACAGCAGCGTTAATTCCCTCAAGTGCTCTGAATACAGCAACAAACTTTTTTAAATATTGCCATACAGGAAAAAAGAAAAGTAATAACAAGGTGCTTGGCAGAAAAATAGCAATTGTTCCAATAATACAACCTAGTAATTGATCGCCTGTTCCTTTTTGTTTCATAGCAATGCCACCTGTAAAAGTAGCAACGGAAAATACAGGACCTGGTATTGCTCTCACAAAACCATAACCTGTTAATAAATCATCTTTGTTGATTGTAATTCTAAATTCATCATCCACTTTACTTTTCTCGGGCCGCTCTACATATTGGTCAATCATCATTGGTAGCAACACATCTCCTCCTCCAAAAACTAAACTCCCAAAACGATAAAAATTTTCAAATAAATTATACGCTTTTCTATTTCCCCATTGTTGTTTACGAGCGGTTTCACTTACAATACCTGCTATTAAAAATATAATAGCAAAAAGCCAAATATTAGTCCATTTTATTTGCCTTGGTTTTATCACTTCTTTTTCGGGAATGCGCTTACTGCTAAAGCTTGTAGCTATACCAGCACAAACAATAAGAATTGGAAATATCCAAGGAGTTTTAAAAAAAATAAATGTAATAAGTAGTGATAATAAAACGATAATTTTAGTAATGATATTTTTAGCAGAAATCCCAAACATTCTAACTGTTGCAAAAATTAAAAAACCAATAGCCATTGGTTCTAAAAACTTAAATAAATTTTGAGAATAATTTTTTGCAGGTTGAAGCGTTAACATAAAAGATAATGCCCCCATGATTATACAAGCAGGTATAATCCAAATTAATAAAGTTAAAATAGCTAAAAAAACACCGCCTCTTTTATACCCAATAAGTGTAAGTGTTTGTGTGCTACCTGGTCCTGGTAATAATTGACAAAAAGAATTAAAATCCATCAACTCCTCTTCAGAAATATATCTATGCTTTTGCACAAATAATGTAAGCATCATACCAAGATGCCCCTGTGGTCCGCCGAAAGCAGAAAGACTATAAAAAAAAACAGTTTTTAAAAATGGTATATGACGAAGTAACTTCAAATAAGAAATGAGTTAAAATCAAATATAAATTAAAATCAACTAAAATTTAAAACAAAGAAAAAACCACCTTTACAAAAAGTGGCTTTAAATTTAATATAGTCTGAATACTAAGTACTTTATACTAAATACTCTACTTCTTCAATCCAATCTCTCTTAATCTTTCATCCAAATATTCTCCAGCTGTAGCATCTTTATATGCAAGCGGATGCGCTTCATCTACACAACTATCCAAACATTTTAAACTCATACTACTTCGTGGATGCAAAAAGAAAGGAATAGAAAAACGACTAGTGTGCCACAATTCTCTTTTAGGGTTTACAACTCTATGTGTAGTGCTTATTAATTTATTATTGGTAAATCTTTGGAGCATATCCCCCACATTCACCACAATTTGCTCAGGAAGGCTTGTAACTGGCACCCAGTCCCCAACCTTACTTAATATCTCTAAACCGTCAGCAGATGCCCCTACGAGTAGTGTAATGAGATTTATATCCTCATGTTGCTCTGCACGAATAGCACTTGTTGGCTCATGGGTAATGGGTGGGTAATGAATAGCACGTAAAATACTATTGCCATTATGTACAAATTCATCAAAATAATATTCATCTAAACTTAGGTATAGTGCAATAGCTTGCAACAATGCAGTACCAGATTTTTCAAAACCTCTATAAGCATCATCAAATGTTTTATTAAATTCAACTACCTCACCAACTTTTACATTTGCTGGATATTCTTCTTCTTTATAATTATTTGTGGCTACTTGCCCATATTGAAAAAATTCTTTTAAATCTGGCGCAACGCTACCTTTTGCATGCTCGGTACCAAAACTGGTATAACCACGCTGTCCGGCCATTCCAGCTATTTCATATGTTCTTTTCTTTTCTAATGGTAAAGAAAAAAATTCTTGAACGTATTTATACAAATCTGCAATTAATTCATCTGCTACACCATGATTTTTAACTGCTACAAAACCTACTTCTTCGTATGCTTTACCAAGCTTTTGTACAAAATCATTTTTACGAATAATATCCCCACTTAAAAAATCTGCTAGATCAACTGAAGGAATAGACATTTATTATGTATATTTTAATATGAATAATTAATAATTTAAAAAAAATAAAGATAATTATAAAAATAGAAAGGAATTTATAAATTTAAAGCCGCACTAATTTGCAGCATTCTATCCATTGGTTTTTTTGCTGCTATTCTTAAAGCTTCATCCATTGTTACTTCGGGTAACTCATATTTCATACACAAATACAATTTTTCTAGTGTATTTAATTTCATGTATGGACAATCGTTGCATGCACATGCATTGTTAGGCGGCGCAGGTATAAATGTTTTTGTAGGATTATCATTTTGCATTTGATGTAGAATTCCAGCTTCGGTAACTACAATAAATTCTTGTGCATTGCTTTTGGTAGCGTATTTTAAAATACCACTGGTACTGCCAATATAATCGGCCAATGCTAGTACAGGTGCTTCGCATTCGGGATGTGCCAATACTTTTGCATTTGGATGACGCACTTTTAGTTTGGTAATTTTTTCCATACTAAAAATTTCATGAACCATACAAGCACCATTCCATAAAACCATATTACGGCCAGTTTGTTTGTTTATCCATGCACCAAGGTTTTTATCGGGTGCAAAAATTATTTTTTGGTGGGCAGGTAAACTTTCTACAATAGCTTGCGCATTGCTGCTTGTGCAAATAATATCACTTAACGCTTTCATACCTGCACTACAGTTAATATACGTAATTACGATATGATCAGGATGTTTATCCTTAAACGCTTTAAATAATAATGGAGGTGCACTATCACTTAGGCTACAACCAGCATTAAGGTCAGGTAATAAAACTTTTTTAGAAGGGTTTAAAATTTTTGCCGTTTCTGCCATAAAGTGAACTCCAGCAAACACTATAATTTCTGCAGTTGTACTTTGAGCCTTTTGTGCAAGCCCTAAACTATCTCCAATAAAGTCTGCCACATCTTGTATATCTGGCTCCTGATAATAATGCGCTAGTATGATGGCGTTCTTTTCTTTTTTCAGTTTTTCTATTTCTACAAAAAGATCAAGAGTTGAGTCCACTTCCAAATCGAGAAAACCTTTTTTCGAAATTATTTTTTCAAAATCAAAATGTGTGTTAATATCTACCATAATATGTATTAATACTTATTATTTATATAACCCTTATTACTATTAGGGCTGTTAATTAGTGTAAAAGTCGTATTTTAAAACTGTAGGAAAATCCAAATTCTTGTTTTATACACAGTAATTCACACAAAACTAACAATAATTTAAAAGCTGTAACCATTATCTAACAAGCATATTTACCATTTATTATTTATTCTTACCAACATAGGTTGATAAAAATGGGCGTGGAAAATAAAACGTTGTTTTTTTTTAGAAAACATGTTAACGGAATGCTTGTAAAATGAAAGTAAAATCAGCCCTTTGTCTAAAAAGGTAATAATGTCATTATTTATTCCCACTGTCTCCCAAAATAAAAATCGTAAAAAACGGCTTTATCCACCAAAAAAGATGGTTATGCACTTTTGATGTTAATAAACCCTTTTTATGCACAAAATCGCTGGCTTGCGCTATAAAAAGATAACCAGGGCAGCAGTTTTTTCTTCAATTTTTTAAAATTAGGAAAGAATTTGATTTTATAGCAAAGGGTGCGAAAAATCAGTTTTATCCACAATTTGTTAATACTTATTAATTCCCTATTTTTGCCGACTAAAATTAACTTAAAGAAATGCAGATTATTCAGAGTATTAAAGACAGAGGTGGCGTAATTATGGCAATTTTTATTGCAATAGCCCTTATTAGTTTTATTTTAATGGATTCTAAATCCGATAGTGGCCGACCAACAAGTTATACCATAGGAAAAGTAAATGGTAATACTATTGAGATGAATGATTTTAATAAGCGAGTAAAAATAGAAGAAAACAAACAGGCACAACAAAGAGGTGGACAACAACCTACAGGTGTGGATGTATTAAGAATAAGAGACCAAGTGTGGAATCAAATAGTAGCAGAAAATGTATTTTATGCTACAGCAGATAAATTGGGTATTAATCTTACCTCAAAAGAATTGTCATCTATATTATTAAGCAATGATCCATCAAATCCTTTTATGCAAGAAAGAAGTTTGATGACGCCAGAAGGTAAATTGGATGTAACAAAAGCATCGGAAGCCATTGCTAATATTAAAAAGTTTAAAGGTGAGCAAAGAGATAATATAGATGCTCAAATAATAGAGCCATTAAAATTGAGTACAGCTGCTGCAAAATATGGTGCTATGATGAGTGTAGCGGCGTACTACCCTACTTGGATGCAAGAAAAAGATGCTACAGACGAAAAAAACTTTGCTACCATTTCATACGTAGCTGTGCCGTTTAATGAAATATCGGATAGTGCAGTTACAGTAAAAGATGAAGAAATAAATAGCTATGTAGCAAAACATAAAACGATGTTTAAGCAAGAAGCCGGTAGAACAATTTCTTATGTAACATTTAGCCAAAACCCTTCGGCTAGCGATAGTGCAAATGCTAGAAAAATAGTAGAAGATTTGAAAGATGGCTTGGCAAAAGATACAAGTACAAGTGGTGCTTTTGTTGCTCGAAATTCATCGGCTGTTGATTATGTAGATGATTATTTACCATTAGCAAGAATACAATCTGCAGTAAAAGATAGTATGGTAAAATATGGTAATGGTGTTGTTAGTGGACCATATGTAGATGGACAAAATTATAGCATTGCAAAAGTATTAGGGTCTAAACAATTACCGGATAGTGTAAAAGCTCGTCATATACTTATAGGTACAAGAGACCCACAAAGTGGAGCGGAGCTTTTGGTAGATTCTATAGCAAGTAAATTAGCAGATAGTATTTTGGCAGCTGTAAAAACTGGTGCAGATTTTAGTATGTTGGCTGCAAAATATTCTACAGATCCAGGAAGTAAAGCAAAAGGAGGAGATTTAGATAAATTTGGTTATAATCCAAATATGGCTCCTGAATTTTATAATTTCTGTATTACAAAAGCAGTAGGTACAAAAGATAAAGTAAAAACACAATTTGGTTATCATATAATAGAGGTAACAAAACAAGATAATTTTAAGCCAGCTTATAAAATAGCGATACTTGCAAAACCAATTTTGCCAAGCGATGAAACAATAAACGCTGCAAGTATTGCGGCTACAAAAGCTGCTGCTAATAAAGGGTCGAAAGAATTGGCAGATTATGCTTCTAAAAATGGATTAAAAATAATTGATTTGCCAACAACTTTAAAAGAAAATGATTTTAGTGTAGGGCAAATGCAAGATGCTAGAAGCCTTGTAAAATGGGCATTTGAAGCAAAGAAAGGTGCGGTGAGCGATCCAATAGTAATAGGCGATGACTTTGTAGTAGCCACAGTAAACAAAACGTTTGATGAAGGCACACAAGATGCAGCTACTGCAAGACCAATGGCAGAAGCAGCTGTAAGAAACCAGAAGAAAGGAGAAATGATTGTTGCTAAAATGGGTGCTACTATGGAAAGTGCAGCAGCAGCTTATGGAAAGCAAGTACAAATGGCTGGAGCAGATTCATCAATAACAATGGCCGCAACAATTATAAACGGAATAGGACCAGAGCCAAAAGTAATAGGGGCTGCATTTAATAAGGAAAGTTTGACAAAAGCTACTACCCCAATTGTAGGCGCAAGCGGCGTGTATGTAATAAAAACCACAGCTATTTTACCAAAAGCAGAAGCTACAGCCGAAAAGAAAGCTGCACAAGCTAGTGCAAAACTTGGTGCTATTCGTCAGCAGGGGGGTAATTGGTTTGAAGCATTAAGAAAACAAGCAGATATAAAAGATGAAAGAAGTAAATTCTTTTAAAAGAACATAATAACATGTAAAAGTGCCGATTGATTAATACCAATCGGCATTTTCTTTTATCGGTTTTCGAAAATACTACTGAGCTATAATTTAAAGGAATAAACTATTTTTGCAACAGAAAAATTTTGCACTATGATAAAGACAGGCAACCCAGTAATAAGCATTTATACAGAAATGACGCCCAATCCGGAAACAATGAAGTTTGTGGCTAATAAATTATTGTACCCAGGTAAGAGTATCGATTTTCCAGATGAAGCTAGCGCAAAGCCATCTTTATTAGCACAAGAATTATTTACATTTCCGTTTATTAAATCGGTTTTTATAGCAAGCAATTTTGTAACACTTACCAAAACAAATGATACTGCCGATTGGCAAGATGTAATACCTGCGGTAAAACAATTTTTGAAAGAATATTTGGAAGAAGGAAAACCTGTGGTGAATGAAGAAGATGTAGCGGCAATGAAAGTAGAAAGCACAAATGAAGTAAATGCAGATGATGATGATGTGGTAAAACGCATAAAAGAGCTTTTAGAAAATTATGTAAAGCCGGCGGTAGAAATGGATGGCGGCGCTATACAATTTAAAAGCTATGAAGATGGAAAAGTAAGCCTGATGATGCAAGGAAGTTGTAGCGGTTGCCCAAGTAGCATGATAACATTAAAAGCAGGAATAGAAGGAATGATGAAACGTATGATACCAGAAGTGAAAGAAGTGGTGGCGGAGAGTGAGTAAGCCTCCCCAAACCACTCCACAGGAGGGGCTTAAAGATTTATAAATAATTTGAGCATCGATATTTATCGGTGCTTTTTTATTTTATAGCAATAAAAAGGTATCTTAGTGAAAACAAAAATTTATTGAAATACATACTACTTTTTTTAATCAACTTTATTTCAGTAATCGCAAACGCCCAACTAACCGATAGAGAAATAGACAACCTAAAAGGCGGCAAAGTAAAACCCGACAATAGTTATGTTTATCATTTACCTTTTGCAAATGGTAATAAATATTTTTTGGTGCAAGCATACAATAGCAAATTTAGCCATGCAAACGAATTGAGTTTAGATTTTAAAATGAAAAAAGGAAGTAAAATTTGCGCAGCAAGAGAAGGAATTGTTACAGCCACAAAAGAAGATAGCGATGTAGGCGGATTAAAAGATGAATTTTATAATGAAGGAAATCATATAATTATTGAACATAGCGATGGTAGCATAGCCATGTACTGGCATTTACAAAAAGAGGGCGTGTTGGTAAATGTGGGAGATACTGTTACAAAAGGACAATTGATTGGGTATAGTGGAAACACAGGCTACACAGCATTTCCACATTTGCATTTTCAAGTACAAAATAAAAATGGTGGAGATATTGCTACAAGATTTATAACGAAGAAAGGAAAAATGTATTTAAGACCTGGTAAATACCATAAAGCTGTAGCGGATTAGTGTAATAGAGGTGACACCTTTTTTAATGTTTTTTAATAATCAAAATCCTGTAATGAAAGGTGTCACCTCTTGCGATAATTAAAAAAAATTATTTTCTGTGCCCCCAAGCCCACCACATTAATACAAATTGAAAAGGAAACAACCTTACCCAAGCCGCCCATGCAGGAATACACATAGCTTGGCTCATACACCCATGCATTTGTATCATGTATATATGAGCAGGTATGTAGGCGAAGAGTATAGCAATAATTAAATACGCACCAAATTTTCTGCTGGCAGGAAAAATAAGTAACACTGCAGCTACGACTTCTACCACACCCGCTATAATATTTATGAGTTTAGGGTTTAAAAAGTATGGTGGTATTAAAGGATAATAAAATCCTTTGTGTACAAAATGATTTATACCAGCTGCGGCATATAAAATAATGAGCAATACAAAACTTATTTTCTTTATCATTTTTGTAAAAGTCGTTATTCTTTTTATAAATTGAGTACAGGAAAATTGAGTATTTATTTTATAATTAACTTCGGCGGAAATATTATTAAAAGGAAAACCATTAAAATATAACATCATTTGAGTTTACAAGAAATAGCACAGCAATTTATTACAGACATGGGTAATACAACATGGTACGAATACCTTGCAGTGTTTGCTGGTATTGTAAGTGTATGGTATAGTAGAAAAGAAAATCTTTTGGTTTATCCAACAGGTTTAATAAACACCATTATTTATATTTATATAAGTTTTAAAGGTAGGTTATTAGGAGAAGCTACCGTAAATTTTTACTATACAATAATGAGTATTGTTGGTTGGTATATGTGGACTAAAAAAGATACAGCCCATGAAACGGTTTTACATATTTCAATTTCTACAAAAAAAGAATGGGTGTATCAATTATTATTTTTTGGTTTTTTTTACGGTATAATTTTTTACGCACTTACTTATTTTAAAACAATGTTTTTTGAAGGAGTAATACCTTGGGCAGATGCATTAGCAAGTGCAAGCGCATTTACAGGTATGTGGCTTATGACAAAAAAGAAAGTAGAAAGTTGGTATTGGTGGATTGCAACAAACATTTCTTCTATTCCGCTATATTTTGTAAAACATTATGTATTTACAAGTGTATATTATGTAGTGCTTTTAATAATGTCTGTGTTTGGTTTAATAGCATGGTTAAAAAAAGCAAAAGAACAAAAACTAATTATTCAATAAAAAAGAAAAATAAATCATGTCTTACTGTAGTGCACTTGCAAATATGAAACCTGCAGATTTTGTGGTACACAAAAACTACCACGATAATTTTTATGGCTTTGTTATACACGACGACGACGAATTGTTTTGTAGATTGGTGTTAGAAATAAACCAAGCTGGACTTAGTTGGAACACAATCTTACACAAAGAACAAAATTTCAGAAAGGCGTATAGCAATTTTAAGATAAAAAAAGTAGCGGCGTATAAAGAAAAAGATATTGAGCGGCTATTGAATAATGCGGGTATCATTCGCAACAAACTTAAAATAAACGCTGCTATACACAATGCAAACGTTATAGTAGGGTTACAAAAACAATACGGCTCTTTTAAAAAATGGATAGATATTCATCACCCAAAAGAAAAAGCAGAATGGGTAAAATTATTTAAGACCACATTTAAATTTACAGGAGGCGAAATAGTTGGCGAATTTCTCATGAGTTGTGGTTATATTGCAGGCGCACACGACCAAAACTGCCCTATTTACAAAAAATTACAGCAACAAAACACTGTTTAGTATTGACAAATAAAATTATAAAAATTGTAATAGTAGGGCCTGAGAGTACTGGAAAAAGTACGCTAAGCGAAAACTTAGCAAACCATTTTAAAACAGAATGGGTAAGGGAATATGCAAGAGAATACTTGGATAAAAACGGCACAGATTACACTTTCGAAAACCTATACGATATAGCACAAGGGCAATTGGCTGGAGAAGATGCAACGTTTAAAAAATTACAAGAAAAAAACGATATAGAAAACACACTTCCATTAATTATAGACACAGACATGTATGTAATAAAAGTATGGAGCGAATTCGTTTTTAATAAATGCGATAACAGAGTTCTTACCGAAATTACGACAAGAGATTACGATGCTTATATTTTATGTAATACAGATGTGCCATGGGTGCAAGATAGCATGAGAGAATATCCAGATTTAGTTACAAGAGAAAAATTATTTACTTATTATAAAGAAGAGTTGAGCGAACAAAAATTGCCCTGGATAATTATTAAAGGAAATTATGAAGAACGCACTCAGCAGGCAATAGATTTTGTAAAAACTTTTTTGTAGGCTTATTTTATTAACTCTTTAGCATTAGTATTATTCTCTTCATTTCTTATCAAGGTTTTTATATCTTCATCGCCATCCAAATTATTCATTTGCTCAATAATATGCGTAGAACGTGTAGCCACAGATTTACTTAATGGTATAATGGTAAACCGAATTGGATTTGGTAAAGCCGCTGCTATTTGTGCTGCTTCGTTTCGTGTAAGTTGTGTGGCGTCTTTTTTAAAATAATGTTGTGCCGCCGCTTCAATACCAAAAACACCCTCGCCCATTTCGGCTACATTTAAATACATCTGCAATATTCTTTCTTTGCTCCAAAGGGTTTCTATCATAAAAGTAAAATACACTTCTAGCCCTTTTCTAAAAAAGCCACCCCCTTGCCATAGAAAAACATTTTTGGCTACTTGCTGGCTTATGGTGCTTGCACCACGTACTTTGTTGGGGTGTTTTTTATTGTATTTTACTGCTAGCTTTATGGCTTTAATATCAAATCCATTATGATCTGGAAATTGTTGGTCTTCTCCCGCCATTACAGCAAGCTTAGCATTGGCGCTCATTTCGTCGTAAGAAACATAATCTCTTTTGAGGCCATTACCACTTATAAAACTTACCAATTGTGTAATGGTAAAAGGTGGGTTTATCCAACGCAGAATGACGATGTAAATAAGTTGGGTAACAAACATCCACATAAATATTTTTTTTGTGATGCGCCACCAACGGTTGGTTTTTTGTTTCTTCATTTAATATTTTATGAAAAAATTATTTTTTTAAATGCAATTTGGAATACCACACGCCAATAATTAAAACTACAGCAAATACCAAAAACATTAACCCAGATATTTTATTTACGATGACAATGTTTTTATCTGTTAATTTATTCCTTAAACGTCCAGCAAGATTTATCTTAAAAAAATCTGCAGCAATGTTCATAGCAAGGCAAATAGAAAAGGTAACCACTTTTTCTTGAAGTGTGCTACTGATAGATTTTGTAGCCGCAGCAAGCCATAGGGCTATAACACCAGGGTTTAATGTATTTATAAGAAAACCAGTAATAAAAAGCTTTGCATGTGTAGATGTATCAATTTTTACACCATTATCCATTTCTTCTTTACTATGAAATTTTTTAAAGAATAAATAATATACACCAAGCGACGCAAGAAATATACCACCAACGGTTCCGATTTCTAATTTATATGTGGTAAGGTTTTCTAATAAAGAACTAAATAAATTTGCTAACACCACCCATAAAATATCGCTAAGCCATACGCCTGCAATAAAAAAGAAAGCGCTAACTATTCCGTAATTTATTCTTAGCTTAAGTATAGTAAAAATTACTGGGCCTACAGAAAAAACCAACGCAAACCCTAGCACTAATCCAGATATAATTGCCTCGGTCATTTATTTTTTTTGATTGGTTTATGATAAAACATTTTCTTTGGAAAGAAACAATTTCCAATCATCCAGCATTTTTCCTTTAAGCACCCGAGGAAATTTATGTTGTCCGCCCATTTTCCCTTTCGATTTCATAAAATCCATAAAAGTTTTTTCGGGCAACACATTTACTGTAACCGCTTTTAATGCGTGTTTTCTTTCTACAATATAATCGTCGTTTAGGCTTTTAATTTTATCATCTAAAATTATTGCGAATTTTTTTTCATCTATTTTATTGTCTGATGCAATATACCACTCGTGTGCAAAGAAATTTCCATGAGGCACACCTGTAACCGTAAATTCGGGAACGATAACATTCATTTCTTCAGCAGCCAATTCAATACCACGGTTCATATTATCTACACTTAAATGCTCGCCCACTAAACTTAAATAATGTTTTGTTCTACCAGTAATAATAATTTCGCTAAGCTCTTTATCTACAAGCCTTACGGTATCGCCAATGGCATAACGCCAAGTGCCAGCATTGGTACTTATTAAAATGGCGTAATCTTTATTTTCATCAATTTCATGAATCATTAGCGTCTCTGGGTTGTCAACCATATTACCATCCACATCAAAATTATTATCATCAAAAGGCACAAATTCAAAAAAGATATTATTATTTAGAACAAGTGACATACCCCTTGTGTCTTGTCTATTTTGATATGCTAAAAAACCCTCACTTGCAAGATAGGTTTCAATATACGTAATTGGTTTACCCAATAATGTTGCAAATCCTTTTTTGTATGGCTCCATAGCCACACCGCCGTGTACATAAAACGCAAGGTTTGGCCACATTTCATGTATATTATTTAGCTTATAGCGCTCAATTATTTTTTCTAAACATATTTGCAACCAAGCAGGCACACCCACCAAAAAACTAATATCCCAGTTAGGTGCATTTTCAATTACTTCTTCTAATTTTTTGCTCCAATCTTTTTCTTTGGCAATTTTGCTACCCGGCTTATACATACCCATACCCCTAAACCAAAACGGAATATTTTTTTGTTGAATACCGCTTAAATCTCCTGCATAAAAAGTAGCGCCTTTTTGTAATTGTGTACTACCTCCTATAATGAGCCAACCTTTACTAATAGCAGCCTTTGGAACATTTTCATATTTTGTAAGGCTTAGTAATTGTTTAAAACTTGTAATGGTATTGCTACGTATAAGATCTTTTGTAATGGGAATATATTTGCTTGGCCCCTCGCTAGTACCACTACTAAGTGCAAAATATTTTATAACACCAGGCCAACAAACATCTGGTATACCTTCCAATGTTTTGTACCACCATTCGTTGTATATTTTTTCGTAATTGTATGTAGGTACGAATTGCTGAAATTTTTTGCCAGGATGGCGGCTAAGCAATATTTCATCAAACTTAAATTGCTGTCCAAATTGAGTAAACCTAGCTTTTTTAAGTAGCTTTTTTAGCACTTTCAATTGTTGTCTTCTTACATCGCTCACGGGTATATGGAGCGCTTTTGCTATAGATGCGGGAAGTTTAATATCAAAAATGGCCATTAATGTATTGATTGGTAAGGTTGACAAATATAGTTAATGTAAAGCCGTTTTTTGTGTATTTTGAAGCTAAAAAATGCACCAACTACCCAAATTATGATAAAAAATGCAACAACCACCGAAAAACTTCTACAATACAAAAGAACGGGTAACTACATTTGAGGAAAAAATAAAGTTGCACTTTTACATCATCCAATTGAAACACTAAAGAAGAATTTAATATCCAATATCTTCAAGGGAAATCCACCCGACCAATATCTTAAAAAAAAACCGTAAAAGACAGTATTTTTGAAAAGCCTTCCTAACCAGAAGGTTTTTTTATTTAAGATTAGACTTGTAAATAAACTACCTTTCACACATATACACATATATGCACAACCCACACGATTTACTTATTGATGGTTTTTTAGAAAATAAAATTGGAGTTGATATTAATTTTTTAAGCGAAAATTTATCAAACGGATTACAAGAAAACATAAAACATTTACAAGCAGACGACTTGATGACTTTAGCTGGTGTAGGTAACGAAACGATAATGGATACCAAGCAACAAATGCGTGGCGATAAAATTTATTGGATGGATAAAAGCCACGACAATGCATTTGAACAGGAGTTTTTAAACCAAGTAGAAAGTTTTATTGAAAGACTCAACAGCACTTGTTACACAGGTATAAATGGGTTCGAATTTCATTACGCAGTATATGGACAAGGAGCCGGATACAAACGGCACAAAGACCAATTTAAAAACGATAGCAACAGGAAATATTCTCTGATAAATTATTTAAACAACAATTGGCTTGAGGCAGATGGTGGACAATTATTGGTTTATCAAAATGATGAAATGCAAACCATACAACCACAATCTCAAACAGCTGTATTTTTTAAAAGCGATGAAATAGAGCATGAAGTAGTGAAGGCAAATAGGAATAGAATGAGTATTACGGGTTGGTTGAAGAGGGTGTAAAATCTCTATTTACTTACCGATTTCCCAAATGCAATCAATTCCTTTGGGCTCATAAATCCGCCAGTTTCCGCTACAATTTTTCCATCACCATTTATTAAATACAAAGATGGATAACTAGCAACATTGTATTGTGAAGAAACGCTTACTCCTTCTCCTATTTCTCCATCAAGAGATACATTTATAAAATTATCATTAAAATATGAACCAACACTATTATTAGAAAAAGTTCTTTTCTTTAAGCGTTTGCATGGGCCACACCAAGATGCATAGACATCTAAAAAAACAAGCTTGTTCTCTTTTTTTGCCAAAGCCAACGCTTCAGCCCATGTACCTTTGTGAAATTGTATCCCTCCCTTTGTATCTTCTTTAAAATTTACTGTCGGATTATTGTAAGAATAATAAGCAAAACCTGCGCCTGCTAGTAAAATGGTAAATATGATATTTTTCATTATTGTTTTTTTTATGAATAAATACAAATTTTTTTGAGTTGTCGTTTTGCATTAATAATTATAAATTAAAAGTAAGTCACATCATGCAAACAAAGGAATAAAGAACACAAATATTTTAAAACTACCTTTGCCCATATTTTTACTATGACTTTTGAAGATTTAAATTTAAACAACGCATTACTTTCTGCACTTAACGATGCAGGATATACAAACCCAACTACAATACAACACCGAGTTTATCCAGTTGTAATGAGCGGCAGAGATGTGTGCGGTATTGCTCAAACGGGTACGGGTAAGACCTTTGCGTATTTATTACCATGCTTGAAACAATGGAAATTTAGCAAAGAAAAATATGCGCAAATATTAATAATTGTACCTACAAGAGAGCTTGTAGCACAAGTGGTAGAAGCAGTAAAAGAACTTACCACGTACATGAGCGTAACAGCTGTGGGCGTATATGGCGGCACAAATATAAACACACAAGCAGCTGAAGTAATGAAGGGTGTAGATGTATTGGTGGCTACACCAGGCAGATTGTTTGACCTGTTGATGAACGGCGCCGTAAAAACAAAAAATATAAAAAAAGTAATTATAGACGAAATGGACGAAATGCTTAACCTTGGCTTTCGCACTCAAATAAAAAACATTTTAGATTTACTACCTGCAAAGCGACAAAACTTATTGTTTTCTGCTACTATAACTGACGAAGTAGAAACATTGATGGATACTTTTTTTAATGAGCCAGTAAGGGTAGAAGCTGCACCGACGGGCACGCCGTTAGAAAATATTGAACAGATTGGCTATGCAGTACCAAATTTTTACACAAAAGTAAATTTGCTAAAATTATTATTGGCAGAAGATGAGAGTATGACCAAGTTGTTGGTATTTGTGGCCACAAAAAAATTGGCTGATGAATTATATACGCAGTTAGAAACTATTTATCCTGAAACATGTGGTGTAATACATTCCAACAAAGAACAGAACCATCGTTTTAATACCGTAAAACAATTTCACGAAGGCAACTACAGATTTATTATTGCAACAGATATTGTGGCAAGAGGGATAGACATTTCTGAAGTAACCCACGTAATAAATTTTGATATACCCGAAGTACCCGAAAATTATATTCACAGAATTGGAAGAACGGGTAGAGCAGATAAAAAAGGCATTGCCATTAGTTTTTTTACAGAAAAAGAAATACCATTGCTTGATGTAATACAAGCATTGATGAAATATAAAGTACCGCTTACCGCATTGCCTAAAAACCTTGAAATATCGGAAGTTTTAACGGAAGATGAAATACCAAAGATATACATGAAGGCTTATCAGGTAAGGGCGCCAAAGAAAGAAGAATCGGGGCCTGCGTTTCATGAAAAATCGGCAAAGAATCAAAAAGTAAACTTTCTTACAAGCAAAAAAGATAGGATGATGAAAAAATATGGCAGGCCAAAAACGAGGGGGACAAAGCCGCCAAGGAAGAAATAATAAAAATTAAAACTCTCCGCTAGCACCGCCACCACCGCCGCTTCCACCACCAAAAGTTGTAGTTGGCTCCGATGTATTTTGATTAAATGTTTCTGCTATTACTAAGGATTCTATATTTATTATACCCCCCTTGGTTTTACTTTTAATTTCGTCTGCTGTAAAACCATATTTTGGTTGCGATAGATATTTGGTAAGCGCATAACAAATAGCAATAAAAATGATACCACCAATTAACATGGCGATTTCCATTGGCATAACAGCATAATAAAACCGGACCGTAAAAACAATAGCGGTAATTAAGATTAAACCAACCCTCAAAAAAATCACATCCTTCTTTTGAATACCTCTAAAAATATAATATAAAGGAATACAAACAGTAAAAAACCAAAACAACCAACCGTACGAAATTTTAGTATTTGTTTCTGTAAATGATTGTAAAAATATATTGCTGAGCTGTTGCACTACAAAATAATTTGAAGCGGCATATAAACAAAGCAATGCCACAATTTCCATTATTTTTAAACCATGTTTGTAGTGTCTAAAAAGATTGTTGAACGAAAATTTATTTGCAAAAAAATAAACAAGGCTAGCAAGCAACATTAAAACAAATGGTATAGTAGACTTTGTAAAATTATTTATCGGGAAATAAAATAAAAAAACAGATGCGAAAAAAGCAAGTACAACAACACAAGCCATTAACGTATCGGCAAAGCGTAAGAAAAAATATGCAGCTAAAATAAAAACCAATACGGCATTTTGTACATGAGAAAGATTAAACTCAAAAGCACCATTAATTCCAAAAAATACACACAAAGCAGAAACCCACATCAATGCATCATCCACACCAGAGCGATATTGTTTTTTTTCTTTCACAAAATACTCTAACGTAGCATAAGAAAGCAAGCCAGAAAATAAAAAGAGTAAATAATAATGCCTATATAAACCATCCATAGATATAAGTGCAAAAATACCCATGGTAAAAACGGCAATAACAGCGGTAAGAATAAACAACCCTGCACGGATAAAAAAATTTGGACTATAAAACGCAACAGGGTAAAGTAGTTCAAACTTTTCTTTTTCGCCCAAACTTATTAATGCAGAAGAAAAGGTAGATTCGATTTCTTCTTTATTATTTAAATTATCTAACCAGTTTTTATTGTATGCTATCATTATTTTTAAATTGTATATTCATTCTTATTAAAAAAATCATGATGCCGATAGCAGAAGCAATAAAATATAAACAAGCCAAAACAACATTTTCAGTATCAACCTGCATAATATCAAAAAGCAATTTTGTTACCAAATAACTAAACCCAATATATATATATAAACTAAGAATAAGCAGGAAATAAAATGATTTTTCTTTAGCTGCTTTTTGATAAACCAAATAACCAATAACCGCTAGCAGAATAAAAATAAGTAGGCAAATTTTTTCATAATGAAACATAGCGGCCAATGTAGAAATAAACAACAAGTGAATGCCAAAATTGTTGTACGTAAATTCGAAATGTTTTTTTATATTTTCTTTAGCGGAAAAATAACCAAGGGTTACCAATACTACGCCCAATGCAAAAGCAGTGAATATAATGGTTAGACTATTAAAATCATTTTTACTCAATAAGGCCATAGGCGTTACAGAAATACCCGCCCATGCGGCAAGCGTTGTAATTGCCATGGTTAGAATTCCTATATGATCAAAATAATATGCTGTGAAAAACAACACAATCATAGGAATAAAAGTTACAAGGCCATATCTATTTCCAAATACATTATATTGATATTGTAAGTACCCAACAAATGTTATAAACATAAGGCAGGCCAATAATAAAATATAATCGAAAAAAGCGTTTGGAGCTGCAACCCTATTATTTGAATATGGCAATTTGTTTTTGAAACAATAAAAAAATGAGCTGGCACACAAAGCAGCAATAAAAAACAAAATAGCTTGATGACCAAGAGTATCAATATTTTTATAAATTAAAATACCCAAACCCCCACTTAACAATAATACTCCGAGATACAATATCGTTTTTAACTCCCAATACACAGAAAACAAAGTATTGGCTTTGGATAACTTTATTTTCTGTAAAGATTCGGAAGATAAATGTCCGTCGGCGTGTAATTGTTCAAATAAGGTTGAAGACATTTTGTACTTTATGGTTTGCTGTAATTTAAATAAATAATCTTATTTTAATGGTGTTCGTTCCATTTGTTTATTATCTTCTACTGTATTAAATCTTTTTAAAAAATAATTTAGCGTAAGTTTTGCGAACCAGTTTTTTACATTGATGTAATTAAATATTTGCTTGGGCAATGCGCCCACATTCACTTTTGCTTCTTTTGCTGTGCGCCCAAGCTCAAGCTTGTTGTATTGTTTTTCAATCATTTTTTTTATACCAAAGAAAAGCATATTGAAATATATACTGTGTGTTTTATTGGCCTCATAATCTAACCCAATAAAATGTGTTTCCATATCGGCGTCGTAAAAAATGAATGTATAAAAACCAACCATTAAACCATTTTTGTATAAAGCATAAAATTCAAAACTGTCTTGTAGGTCTTTTTTTAATTCGTAAAAATAATTTGCATTTATTGTGCCTAGTTTTATGGTTTGTTTGTTTACAACATTCCAATATAATTTTTCTATGGCTACTTTGTTTTCTATTATTTCTTTTGCCGAAAATATTTTTTGCTCAATACCATCAAATGCTTTAATTATTTTTTTTGCTCGTTGTAAATATTTTTTATGCAAGTCTTTTAGATAAGCATCAAATGAATTCCAATGAGGGCGCCTATGTATTTCCATAGTTACATCGCCGCCAAAAAAATGATAACCAAGCAATTTGCTTTGTTGTTCTACAAACACATCAGTACAATCTTTTATAACGATGCCAATGGGAGTATATCGACTTTGTTTTTTAAACATTTCTATGGCGTCAAAAACTAAACTATTGAGTAATTCATTTTTAAAATAAAACCCTTGAAAATTTATCCTAAATAAATGCCCACAAACCAACAATGGTAAACACTTTGGTAAAAACAATTTTATCAACTTAGATTTAAATTGCTTGTCATTATTAAAATTTAAATGTTTGTGTTGAAATACAAAACGTTGTAAATAAACTACACCAATTAACTTTTCTTTTAAATAAACTTGAATGTAATTAGTTTCTATATCTTCTATATATGATTTTTCAAAAGCTAATAAATGGCAGCTTTGTAAATGATGATTTGGAGGAAGCAATTCATTCCATGTATTACCAAAGTCGATAATGTTTTTTGTTATAACAATGGATATTTTCAAAATAAGTTTTAGTATGTTTTAATGCTCAAATGTAAAGCATAATGTTTAACGTATAGATTTTAGCGTGTTTGGTTGATTTTGTTAAACAATCGCATTTATTGATATTTAACCCCACAAGTCATTTTATTTCATTATTTTAGTAATATAATTTACTTATATGAAAACATTAACCCTGCTATTGCTATTAATTACTAGTTCAACATCATTTGCTCAACAAGCCTATTGGCAACAACAATTGCAATACAATATAAAAGCCACCTTAAATGATACTGAAAAAACAATAACAGGATTTGAAACCATTATTTATAAAAACAACTCTACGTCCAGCCTTGATTTTATTTGGTTTCATATTTGGGCCAATGCGTATAAAAACGAAAGCACGGCTCTTATTCAGCAAATTAAAAATGATGGCTCACGATCCAAAAAAATGAAAGATTTTGGTACAGGTTTTATTGATGGGTTTGATTTTAAGGTGAACAACGTAGCAGTAAAAACAGAGGCGCACCCAAACTTACAATATATAGATATTTTAAAAGTAGTTTTAAACAAACCGCTTTTACCAGGAGATTCTATATCTATATCTACGCCGTTTAAAGTAAAGCTGCCTCCATATTTTTCTAGATCTGGCTACGCAGAAAACCAATTTATGGCTTGCCAATGGTACCCTAAACCAGCAGTATTTGATAAAGCGGGATGGCACGAGTTTCCATACTTGGATATGGGAGAATTTTATAGTGAGTATGCAAATTATGATGTGAGTATTACATTGCCGTCGGTATATGTTGTGGGAGCAACGGGCAGTTTGCAAACAAAAAATGAATTAGCAAATTATAAAAAAATAGGAAGAGAAAATATAGCGAATAGAAAGGGGAAACCTGTGCTTTATATACCTAGTAAGGCTACCGAAACCAAAACATTAAATTATTATGCTGCACAAGTACCGGATTTTGCATGGTTTGCCGATAAGGATTTTGTGATACAATACGACACCATACAATTGCCAAGCGGAAGGTTGATAGATGCTTTTTCATATTATCACAATAAGAAAAATACGATTTGGAAAAACAGCATTGATTATATAAAAGACGGCACTAGAAAATACAGCGAATGGATTGGCGAATATGAATACCCAGTGGTACAAGTGGTAGAAGGGCCAAAAAATAATTCGAGCGGCGGTATGGAATACCCAATGGTAACGCTTATTACAAGCCCCGATGCAAAAGTAGAAATGCTCGATGCAGTAATAACACACGAAATAGGACACAACTGGTTTATGAGTATGCTTGGCAGCAATGAACGTGCACATACATGGATGGATGAAGGGCTAAATACTTATTTTCAGTTTAGGTACGAAGCAGAAAAATATAGGAGCAACTCTGTTTTTGGAGATGCTGTACCCGAGGCAATAAAGAAATTTCCTACCGATATGTTTTTAAATACCATTTATGAAGTTATAGAAAAAAACATACCCATGAAATCTGCCATGGATATTTCTGCAGAAAAATTTACAACTAGCGATGAGTATGGTTTAATCTCTTATGTAAAAACAGCTGTATGGCTTCATCTTTTGGAAGGGGCTATAGGAAAAGAAAAAATGAACTTGGCTATGCATAATTATTTTACCAAATGGAAACATAAACACCCCCAACCAGAAGATATGCAAGCCGCTTTTGAAGAAGCTATTGGTGCAAATTTGGATCAGGTGTTTAGTTTGACGAAGAAGGAAGGGAAGTTTGAGTAAGCGGTAAGTTTAAAGTATTGTACCAAAAAAAGGCGACAAAAATTTTGTCGCCTTTTTAATAAATTTTTATTACTTCACTTCCCCCAAACCCTCTCCCCATTCACCCAAGTACCCAAAACTTTTGTGCCCAATATTTTCCCCTTATCACAATTCATCAAATCGGTATCTAGCATAATAAAATCTGCCGCTTTGCCAGCTTCTAAACTGCCTTTTTCTTTTTCTTCAAATGCTGCTTTGGCCGCCCATATCGTCATACCATAAATGGCTTCTTTGCGTGTAAGCGCATTTTCCATTTGAAAACCATTGGCAGGAAAGCCTTTACCATCTTGCCTTACAACGGCTGCATAAAATGTTTTTATAGGCTCAATATACTCCACAGGAAAATCTGTACCAAGCGGCATCCAATTATTGGTTTGTAACAATTGTTTGTAAGCATAGGCTGTTTTTATTTGCTTTGCACCCACACGATCTTGCGCCCAATACATGTCACTCGTAGCGTGTGTGGGTTGTACAGAAGGTATAATATTGTTATCGGCAAAATAATGAAAGTCTGTAGCGTCCATTACCTGCGCATGCTCAATACGCCAGCGTTTATCGTTTTTTCCTTTTAATGCATCGGCATATATTTTTAAAATAATTCTATTGCCACTATCGCCAATGGCATGTGTACACATTTGTAAATTGCTTGCTGCAAATTTTTCGGCTGCTGTTTTAAAATGCGTTTCGGTTTCTAATAAAAATCCTTTCCAACCTTTTTTATCTTCATAATCGTGTAGCAAACATGCACCACGACTACCAAGTGCACCATCAGCATAAAATTTAAATCCACCTACATGTAAACCTTCGGTTTTTAGCGGACCACTTTTTATCCAACGATCATAATAAGATGTAGAGTCTGACAGTAGCGCAAAAATTTTCATTTTTAATCCATCATTTTTTTGTGCATCTTGTATAAGCGAAACGGTATGCTCGCTTATGCCACAGTCGTGCACGCCTGTAAGACCAGCTTCAAAGCAATAATTTTGCGCAGCTAAAAAATATTTTTTGGCAAGTGTGTCATTTATTAGAGGAACTTTTAGTTCTGCAACATCCATGGCATTGTCTATTAAAATGCCCGTAAGTTTTCCATTTTTTATTTCTACCTCTCCGCCATTTATTTTTGTATCTATTGTTATGCCTGCAAGGTCCAATGCTTTTTGGTTAAGTAATGCGGCATGGCCATCTATACGTTTTATAAATACTGGACGATTGGGAAAAAGACTATCAAAAACTTCTTTAGTAGGAAATTGTTTTACCGCCCAATCGTTTTGATCCCAACCTCTACCATAAATCCATTCCATGGGAGCATTGGCGCTATACTCTTTTATTTTTGTAACAATTTCTGCAAATGATGTTGTGCCAGTTAAGTTACACTTCCACATATCGGTAGCATAGCCAGTAAAATGACAATGTGCATCAATAAAGCCAGGGAAAATGGTATTGCCTTTTGCATCAATATTATTACTAGAATAATATCTTGTTTGAATATCGACATTGTTTCCAATCGCAATTATTTTACCATCATCAATAGCCATGGCAGTAGCTTCGGAGAAAGAAGAATCGGCAGCGTATATTTTAGCATTGCTAATAATAAGCGATACATTTTTTTTAGTGCAACTAGAAAAAATTGCTATACAAATAAGTAAACCTAAAGTTTTTTCAAAAAATTTCATACGTCAAAAATAGTTATATTATATTTTA
Organism: Ferruginibacter sp.; assembly: GCA_043729825.1. Taxonomy (GTDB): domain Bacteria; phylum Bacteroidota; class Bacteroidia; order Chitinophagales; family Chitinophagaceae; genus Ferruginibacter. The sequence goes on along the minus strand of JAYTLA010000011.1, from coordinate 9,246 downwards.
AAAAGTAAGTGTGAATTTATTTAAATTTTGTATTGAGAAAAGTATTCATTATTCACTATTCATTATTAATTTGCACCCATGTTTAACGCAGCACAAGTAAAAGCACTTCAACAAGATTCTATAAAATGGTTATCGTTTTCCGTAGGAGAAATAACATCGGATAATGTAGAAGAGTTGCGCAATATTTTACGCTTTCATGAGCATAGATATTATGTAGAAAGTGATCCGCTGATTACCGATGGGGAGTACGATACTATTTTTAAAAAGTTAGAAAAGTTTGAAAAAGAAAACCCATCTTTAATTACTGCAGACTCCCCAACACAGCGTGTGGGTGCGGGTTTGATAAAAAATTTCCCAAAAGTGCAGCATCTAGTACCCATGTTGTCGTTGGATAATTCGTATAATGCAGATGACTTAATAGATTTTGATAGAAAAGTAAGAGAGCTATCGGGTATTGAAAAAATTGAATATAGTATTGAACCAAAATTTGACGGTGCAAGTATTTCGCTCGTGTATGAAAATGATACATTGCTTAGAGGAATAACAAGAGGCGACGGTGAAGTGGGTGATGAAATCACAGCAAACATTCATCAGATACGTTCAATACCCATTAACGCAAAATTATCTGACTACGGAATAGAGCAAATAGAAATACGTGGTGAGGTATTGATTAATAAAAACAATTTTGCAAAATACAATGAAGGATTGATTGAAGAAGGTTTGCCGCCATTAGCCAACCCTCGCAACGCAGCAGCAGGAACACTTCGTATGAAAGATTCGGCGGTCGTGAGCAAAAGAAATTTGGAAGCGTTTTTGTATCATGTAAGTTATTATTCAGTTGGCAAAGAGTCCCGCAATGCTGCGGGAGCAGTTGGCAATCAATCAATCAACCAATTAACCAATCAACCAATTCCAAAGACCCACTCAGGCTTTCTCGAAATGCTCTGGCAACTCGGTTTCAAATCTCCTAAAAAAGAAATGAAAGTAACGCATGGTATTGACGAAGTAATAAAATATATAAATCAATATGAAGTAGGAAGAGATGCACTACCTTATGAAATTGACGGAATGGTGATAAAGGTGAATGATATTGCTATGCAAGACAAATTGGGCATGACATCGCATCACCCTCGGTGGGCCATTGCATTTAAATTTAAAGCAAGACAAGCCACAAGTAAGTTATTGGGCGTAGAGTTTCAACTTGGTCGTACGGGCGCAGTTACACCTGTCGCTAAAATTGCTGCTGCACAAGTAGGCGGCGTTACTGTTACCAGTATTTCTATCCACAACGAAGATTATATAAAGGAAAAAGATTTAAAAATTGGCGATACTATTTTAATAGAACGAAGTGGAGATGTAATACCACAAATTGTAAAATCATTACCAGAACTTAGAACGGGAGAAGAAAAAGAAATTGAATTCCCGACGCATTGCCCCGTTTGTAACGACATACTTGTAAGGCCCGAAGGAGAAGCGGTTTGGCGTTGTGTAAATATAAATTGCGAGGCACAAGTAGTGGAGCGCATCATACATTTTGTAAGTAAAGATGCGATGGATATAAAAAGTTTTGGCGATGCTAATGTGCGTAAGTTTTACAGCTTGGGCATTATAAAAGATGTGCCAAGCATTTATGATTTAAAACCAGAAATGTTTGCAAACATAGAAGGCTTTGGTGAAAAATCTATTACCAATTTAATGGAAGCTATAGAGGCATCAAAGCAACAACCATTGCATCGTTTAATTTATGGATTGGGTATACGATACGTTGGAGAAACCACAGCAAAAACACTGGCACAAGCTATAGATAATATTTTTGACTTGGCTACAAAAACAGAAGATGAATTAAAACAAATGGACGATGTGGGCGTAAAAGTAGCAGACAGCATTTCAGATTTTTTTAAGAATGAAGACAATGTAGCTATGCTAAAACGCTTGCAGGATGTAGGTTTGCAAATGCAAGCACAAAAAAGAGATGTATCTACTTTAGGCTTAGCCGGACAAACTTTTTTATTTACAGGCACATTGAACAAACTAAAAAGAAATGATGCCGAAGCTATGGCCGAAGCTAAAGGCGGAAAAATATTGAGTGGTGTAAGTAGTAAATTAAATTACTTGGTTGTAGGTGAAGATGCTGGTAGTAAATTAGAAAAAGCAAAAAAAATACAAACAATAAATATCATTAGCGAAGATGATTTTATTGAATTGGTAAAATAAAGAATAGCGTTATGGTAGAAAATACAACCTTACAATTTCTTGAAGCATTAAGGAAAAACAACAACAGAGAATGGTTTGAAGCCAACCGAAAGAAATATGAAGCTGCAAAAGAAAATGTAAAAGAAGTTACAGAAAAACTGATAAAAGCCCTAGGTGTACACGATGAAGAAATAGGCCAACTACTTGCAAAAGATTGCACATTTCGTATAAATAGAGATGTACGCTTTTCAAAAGATAAAGCGCCTTATAAAAGCAATATGTCATGCATTTTTTCTGTAGGAGGAAAAAACTCTGACAAATCTGGTTTTTATGTACACATAGAACCAGGTGTAGCATTTGTTGGCGCAGGCTATTGGTCGCCAGAAGCAAAAAAGCTTGCAGCTGTAAGGCAAGAGATAGATTATAATTTTGAAGATTGGAAAAAAATTATTTCATCCAAAAAATTTAAAGCAACCTTTGATGGAGGCTTAAGCCAAGAAAATGTGTTGCAACGACCACCTAAAGGTTATGATATAGAAAACCCAGCAATAAAATTCTTAAAATTGAAAAGTTATATCGTAAGAAAAAAATTATCCGATGCAGAATTGTTGGATAAAAATTTTGTAAAAACGATTGTACATATTTTTACAACAGTAAAACCGATGCTCGATTTTTTGAATGAAGCGGAATAATTTATAGTTCTAAAAAACTGAAGTGTTTTTATATTCTTATTTTTTTAACTCTAATGCGGCTAGCTTATATAGCTTTTTCTTTTTTTGTTCATACCACCATTTTGGAAAAGCCTTTTTCATAAAAGTATCAATGCTACGCATACCAAACAGTTTCCATAAGCCATTTAATTTTCCACCAACGCTATCTTGCATTGCACGAAGGCTCATGGCAAACCCAGCTTCTATATACTCCATATGATGCCAATATCCCGCAGGCATAAACAACGTATCGCCATGGTCTAAAATTACCTCATATCCATTGGCTTTTTTTGCGGCAGGAAAACTTTCATAGTCAAAAGTATTTCTATAGTCTGCAAAATTTGCAATGCTTAACACTTCCCAGGGTTTGCGATATAACTTATATTTTTCTTCGTGAGGAAAAAGCAACACTCTTTTTTTACCAGCAAATTGTGTGTGTAAAATATGACTCATGTCTATATCAAAATGCATATGGGTAATAGAACCTTGCCCACCTACAAAAAGCATAGGGTATTTTTTTACAAAACCCTTCATCAAATCATCGGGCCAAGTAAAATCATGAACAATATTTGGTGCATGTTGAAAAATATTAAACAAAAAGATTCTTAAATCTAAAGGGCCTTCTTTTACTTTTTTTAAATAATCGCCAAACTTCATATATGCATCGGCTGTGTTTATGGGCGTATATGAATCGCTTTTTACATTATTATATACACCTACTTCTTTTTCGCCAACGGTATTAATAAAATAATCCCAATTCCATTTTTGATAAGCAGGCCAACCCTTTGCCATATCTTTTATAATAAGAGGCGTACATGTGTTATAGTATTTTGTTTTGAAATCTTTAGGTAAAATGGAATCTACTACATCAATTTTTTTAAGGTGCATACTAAAGTAGTTTAATGTGTAAATGTAAATGTAAAAGCCTTTGTACAAAAAATTAACCTACCTTTTTTAGAATTGAAAAACTGGTTTTAATGCCTTAAATGGCTATCGTGTTTTTGCTTGTATATTCTTCTGCTCAATCTCTTTTTGTCTTGCTTAAGGTCTTTTCGCTCTTCTGTTGTAATTACACCATCCGTAGCATAATCTTTACGCTCTTGGTTTACTTTTGCTGTTTGTGCTTTTAATCTTGCAGCCTCAGCTCTTGTAAGCTCACCACTTTTTACCCCTTGACGTATTCTTTGTCTATCATTTTTGATAGTACTTACTGGCTTTGCTGTAGTGGTAGTTTGTGCTGATGCAACATAAGATGCGGTGCTAAAAATAGCAATGGTTAAAATAATTTTTGCATTCATGATTAATTATTTATTGTTAATAAAAATGAGCTATAACACTACAGACCACAAGTGGAATCAAAAGTTTAATCTAGCAAATGTTAAAAAACAAATCAATATTTATTTAGGTAGAATATTAAAGCTCAGTCTATGGTGTTTACACAAACCATGTTCCTCAATTGCTTTTCTATGTAAAGCAGTTCCATAGCCCTTATTACTATTCCAACCATAATAATTAAATTCGGCGTGAAGTGTATTCATATAATCATCTCTATACGTTTTTGCCAATACGCTGGCGGCTGCTATAGATGCATAAAGACTATCACCTTTTACAATACAAGAATATTTGATTTTTTTATATGCTTTAAAACGATTTCCATCTATTAATAAATGACTTGGTATTTTATTAAGATTTTCGATAGCAATATGCATGGCGCTAAAAGATGCTTGTAAAATATTTATTTCATCTATTTCATTATTGGAAACTACACCAACCCCAAATGAAACACTTTCTTTTTCAATAATTGGACGTAATAAATCCTTGCTTTTTTCCGATAATAATTTACTATCATTTAATAAGGGATGATAAAAATCTTTTGGCAAAATAACTGCAGCGGCAAATACCGGACCAGCATAGCAACCTCTGCCAGCCTCATCTACCCCGGCTTCTAATTTATATTTATGTAAATATTGTTTTAGCATTATCTGCAAATATCTTACAATCAAATCTATAATAACAATATGGTTTCCTTAATTTTGCAACAATATTTTAATAAATGCGACAAATAAGAAAATGGGTGCTAGCCACTTTCATTCTTACTTTTTTGGTAATCATTGCTGGTGCTGTTGTCCGGACCACACAAAGCGGTATGGGTTGCCCAGATTGGCCAAAATGTTTTGGGCTTTGGATACCACCTACTGACGCATCGCAATTGCCAGCCGACTTTGAAAAATATTTAAAAGCACAAGATATAGATCACAGCTTTAATGTTTACCACACATGGATAGAATATGTAAATAGATTGCTTGGTGTTTTGCTTGGCATTTTCGCCATTATTCAATTAACATTGGTCTTTAAAAGAAAAGCCGAAAATCCCAGAGCATATTTATTAGCATTAGCTTTTTTAGCCATTGTTATACTTACGGGATTATTTGGTGCAATTGTGGTAAAATTAAATTTGGCCCACCTCAGCATTTCCGTTCATTTATTTTTTGCACTATTGCTTATACAAATAGAATTAGCTTTAATAATGGCGGTAACGGGAAGGCTTTATAAAAAAACCGCAGGTAGAAAAATGCGTCGTGCATTGGTTTTAATGCTAATCGTAATTTTTGTGCAAAGCGTATTGGGCACCTTAGTGCGCATGTATGTAGATGATGTGAGTAAAGTGTTGCATTTTGAACAAAGAGAAGCATGGCTTGCTAGTACGCCAATTGCTTTTTTGATACATCGTACTTTTTCTTGGGTTACTTTGGTTTCGGCAATATATCTTGTCTGGTATTGCAGAAGAGTGGGGGCACTAAAAGAATCTGTTCAAAAAATATTTCTTCTTGTGCTATGTAGTATGACTACAGGCATTGTTTTATATTACCTCGATATGCCAGCTGTAGCCCAACCGATACATTTATTGTTGGCAACGCTTACCATTACTCAAATAATGTTTGCAATTTTATATACAAAAAACACTACAGATTTGCTAAAACCACAGCAGTTGTAAAATGTTTATCTCAATTAAAGTTACAGTGCGTAATTTTATCAAAATAAAAGAATAGAACATGAAGATATTTTTCAAAAATTTGTTTTATTCCCTACCCATTCAATTATTTATTCTGCATTTTAGAAAATACCAAACGTTACTTTTCTTTTGGTATGTGCTTTTTTCTGTTACGCAAGGCAGCTTTATGAAAAGCTTTGGGGCAGATGCGCTTTTCTTTTCGCCAGAATATCTTGGCTCTGTAAATATGCTTGCGGCTTTTATTACAGGCTTATCATTGGGTGTATTTATTATGTGCTGGCATATTACTACATTTATTTTACATAGTAAACGATTAAAGTTTTTAGCTACAACATCTAGTCCATTTTTAAAATATTGTATTAATAATAGTTTGCTACCATTGTCATTTATAATTTTTTATTTTATCAAGTTGTATCAGTTTAATCACTATAAAGAATTGATGAATGTTTCTACTATTCTGTTTGAAATTATCAGCATTGCATTTGGTATATTTATCTTAATTGCGTTTTCGTTTGCTTATTTTTTTGGAGCAACCAAAACAATAGAACGCAATATTGCACCAATAATAGGCAACAATGAAATATTTAATAAAACATTTTCGGTAAAAGTTAATAAGCAAGAAGAGTTTGGGCTTAAAGTTTGGTGGTATTTATCAAAAAAATTTAAATTTAAAAAAGTAAGAAATGTAAATCACTATAAACAAGATTTTGTAGATACAATTTTTAAAAGGCACCACTGGGCAGCTATAATAGCAATTGTAATAGCTTTTGTTTTGCTGGTGGTTACTGGCTTTATGCAAGAGTATAAAATATTTGAAATTCCTGCGGCATGCAGCATTTTAATTTTCTTTGCATTACTTATTGCTGTTATAGGAGCACTTACTCATTTTTTAGAAAGCTGGAGTTTGCCAGCGGCAATATTAATAATCTTTGTTTTAAATATATTATACACAAATGATATTATTGACCCAAGAAACAAGGCTTATGGGCTTAATTATATCAACAAAACAGAAAGACCCACCTATAACAAACTATCATTGCAACAACTTTGCACAGAAAGTAAAATAGATGCAGACAAAGCAAATATGCTTACCATTTTAAATAAATGGAAAGCAAAACAAGCAGAAGAAAAACCACTAATGGTTTTTATAAATGTAAGCGGGGGCGGTTTACGCAGTGCAGTTTTTACGATGAATGCATTGCAACTTACAGATAGTTTATGCAGAGGAAACCTAATGAAAAAAACAGCGCTCATTACAGGAGCTAGCGGTGGCATGTTGGCTGCTGCATATTATAGAGAATTGTTTGCAGCACAAGATAGTAATGCTCGTTTTAATTTGTACGATAAAAAATATACCAATAATATTTCAAAAGATTTATTAAACCCTGTATTTACATCGCTTATGGCAAGAGATTTATTTGCGCCAGGGCAACGATTTACCATTGGCGAAAATAGTTATGTAAAAGATAGAGGGTATGCATTTGAAAAAAAGCTTTCTGAAAATACCGATGGCGTTTTAAATAGGCAATTAAAAGATTTAAAAACGTTAGAGTTTGATGCACAGATTCCACTCATGATTTTTAATGCTGTAATAAAAGCAGATGCCCGAAAAATTATGATAAGCCCACAACCTATTAGTTTTATGATGAAGCCTGTTGCTTTACAAAACGACACTATTACTAGTCCCGATGCTGTGGACTTTGCAGCACTTTTTGAAAAACAAAACCCAATGGACTTGCGCCTGCTTACGGCTATGCGTATGAATGCTACATTTCCGTATGTGTTACCCAATGTGTGGCTACCAAGCAACCCTGTAATAGATGTAATGGATGCTGGGCTTAGAGATAATTATGGACAAGAAACTACACTACGATTTATTGATAATTTTAAAGATTGGATTAAAGAAAATACCAGCGGCGTTTTAATTATTCAAATGAGAGATAGACCTATAGATAATTGGCAACAACCTTTTGAATCTAATTCTATAACCGATATGATTGTAACACCAGCAACTATGATGCAACACAATTGGTTTAAAATGCAAAATTATTATTATGAAGATGAATTGGCGTATTTTAAAAATGATACCACATTAAAAATAAATAAAATTATACTTTCATATAGAGCCGAAAAAGAAGAAAAAACAGCAGCGTTAAATTTTCATTTATCTACAAGAGAAAAAAGAGATGTAATAGCCTCGTATAGTAATGCAACTAATCAAACAGAGGTGAATAAAATTGTACAGCTATTAAAAAAATAATTTATGGTTGCAGTAATCGAAATGCGTTTTCAATAATTTCTATTTCTATTTGGCCAATGGCTTTTACAGGCTCTCCGTCTATATGTACTAAAGCATTTTCTGGATTAAAAATAGATATTTTTTTTGTTTGAAAATAATGAACTGTTTTTTTATCATTACTTTCGCTAACTACTTTTCCAAATTTTAATTGGTTCATTATTTTAAAAAAAATATCTAGCTTGTTGCTCTTTTTTACAATAACTACATCTAGCATACCATCATTGAGACTAGCTTTGGGAGCAATAGTGAGTCTGTTTCCAAATTGATTGCTATTAGAAACAGTTACAAAAAATGCTTTTACATCTAATTGAGTTTCGTTTATTTTTATTTGAAAAGAATACGCCCTTGCTTTAAAATAATTTTTAGCAACGAGTTTTATATATGTAGCGGCACCTCGTTTTTTACTTTCAGAAAACTCGTGTGCAATTTTAGCATCGAAACCTACACCAATATTATGACAACCAAACTGGTTATTTATTAAAAAGGCATCTACAAAATTGGCTTTCCCATTAATAATTACATCCATTGCTTTTTGCGGAGCTTTTGGAATACCAGCCGTAAAAGCCAAACCATTGCCAGAGCCCATTGGAATTATGCCTATATTTACTTTTATATTTTGCAAATATGCGCACACCTGATTTACTGTACCATCACCCCCACAAATGATAATATCGGTAATTGTTTCCGTTTCTATTTTAGTTTTTAAAAAAGAATATTCACCAGATTTTTCTGTTGGTAAAAACTGATATGTGAAATTATTATTGGTGAGTTCTTTTTCAATAATATTTCTTGCCTTTTCTTTATCCTTTGTGCCAGATATTGGGTTTATAAAAACAATAAAATTTCTATTTTTCAAAATGAGTTAAGTTAATGTTGATGTGATTGCATAATAAAAGATGAACAAAGATATAATGTTGAACGGAGTCCCGCCGAATGCGCATTGGCGTCAAGTTAACTTTTTATATTTTTATACAAATCTGTCATATTAATTCTATTGGGTCGTTTTTCGTAGCAACAATGTTTCATTATTA
>JAYTLA010000010.1:0-1085 GCA_043729825.1 Ferruginibacter sp. | reverse complement strand
CAACAGCTGCGCTGAATGTTACAGAAAATTCAACAGCGGTGACGACAGTGACCGCGACAGATGATAATAATTTTCCTGAAGTGACACAAACACTGACCTTTTCAATTAGTACAGCGGTGGCGGCCAATAATGCAGATGCGGCATTATTTACCATAAACGCTAGCACAGGTGCTCTAAGTTTTATTACGGCACCAGATTTTGAAAGTCCAAGCGATGCTGGCGCCAACAATGCCTATGAGGTCGTTGTGCAAGTAAGTGATGGAACTTTAATAGATACGCAAGCGATTGCGGTAACGGTGACAGACGTCGTAGTTGAAAATGTCGATTTGCCACCCACAGGTGCATTGCGCATTGCCAGCTACTTGGCTAATGCAACTAGCAGTGCTGGAAGCCTCACAGCGACCAATACGCTAAGCGACCCGAATGGGATGACAGGCTTTGTGCAATATCAATGGCAACAGTTACTAACGGGCATTTGGACCGATATTGCAGGCGCTACAACAGCAACACTGGCAAATAGATCTAATGCCACACTGCGTGTGACTTCAAGCTACACCGATGCATTTGGGCTCAATAGTTTTGTATCAGATGAGACCGCAATTATCGGTACTAATGGCATCAACACTATCGCGGGTTTAGCGGGCAATGACATCATGCTTGGCTTGGCAGGTAACGATATTTTAACCGCTAGTGCAGGCAACGATACGGTTGATGGCGGAATTGGTAACGATACCTATAGTTTATCTGCTACAACGGCCAGTGCCGTTGTTAACCTCACTACTAATACGTCCTCAAGTGCTCAAACAGGGGTGGATACGCTAATAGGTATTGAAACCGTGATTGGCGGTGCAGGTAACGACAGCATGACAGATGGGGCTGGTGCAAGTAATTTACAGGGCGGAAACGGCAACGATGTCTTTATTGTGACAAATGACAATGCTAGAGACATACTCAGAGGGAGCGGTGGCGTCGATAGCATTGATTATTCTGCGCTTTCAGCTAATTTAATTGTTAATTTAGGCGGCACTTTTGATGTGCTTGGTAGTGGCACAGCGGGTAATTTAGATAACATCAACAGCATCCAA
>JAYTLA010000009.1:0-1209 GCA_043729825.1 Ferruginibacter sp. | reverse complement strand
CAAGCACACAACACTATTACCAAAACCACCAGCACGCCAAGTGTGGCAATTGGCGGCACAGTAACCTACACCATTAAAGCTGACGCGGTTGGCACTACTACATCGGTGGTAGGGTCACAGCTAACTGACATACTTCCCACAGGGATGACCTATTTATCGACAACCTCAATCACATTGTTGAACGCTAACGCAACACGCACTGCTGTAGTTAATCCAGTAGTAGGTGCAGCTACACCAACTTGGGGCACATTTACCAACGTGCTTGCTAGTAATGGACTGCCCGCAGGCGCAGAACAAATTGTGTTTAATGCAACTGTTGGCCCAACCACTGGTTGCGGCGCACGCACCAATAACGTGCTGCAAACCGCAGGCAATGTTCACACCAATACCAACGCTTTAAATACTGCTAGTATTAATGTTACGGGTAGCGGTGTAGCAAACTTAGTGGTGACTAAAGTGACCACTACACCTAGTGTAGTGCAAGGCGGTACAGCTGGCTATACCATTACCGTTACTAACACCGCCGCAGTGGGTAGCTGCCCTGCTACTGGTGTCACCATTAGCGATGCATTGCCTGCAGGCTTTACTTATGCGGCAACAGGTACCATTGCGCTAAATGGCGGCACAGTAAGAACAACCAACGTTGTAATTGGCACTAGCACGTTCACCGTTACTCCCGTTACCACTACACCCGCAGCGGGTGCTACAGCGCCAGTGTGGGGTAACTTTGTAATTCCAGCAGGTGGTAGCATAACATTACCTTTTACTGCTACCGTGGCTGCTGCCCAAGCTGCGGGTACTTATAACAATAGCGCCAGCACCGCCACCACGGCTGCGGGCGCGACAGTAACCAATTTTAACGGCGCTGCCAGCGCAGCTGATAACGTGACTATATTTGTGCCTACATTGCCTATACTCACCAAATCATTCTCGCCTACTACCGTTTATTTTGGTCAAACCGCAAAAATAATCTTTAAAGTGGATAACAGCGCGGCCACTACCATCAACCGTACTGGGGTAACCTTTAGAGATACTTTAACGACAGGGCTCACCATTGCCAACCCGCCTGCGCCAACTAGTGTGGGCTGCTTAACCGCGCCCACATTTACCGCAGCCAATAATGGCACTGGTTTTAGAGCCACCAATTTTAGTATTGCAGCGGGTGCAACTTGCTTTATTACTTTAACGGTAAACGTCGGTGCAGTTGGT
>JAYTLA010000008.1:0-77055 GCA_043729825.1 Ferruginibacter sp. | reverse complement strand
CACATTTATTTTATTTATAAAAGTTAAACTCAACGGATATTTTTTGGAAACATGTATCCGCATAAATTCAAACAACATATTAATCAATCCTTTTCCTCTGTAGTTTTTATGAATACAAATAGGGCCATACTGAAAACTATTTTCGGTATTAAAATGATAATCCAAAAAACGAATGGTTGGCAATAAAGTAATCATGTATTCGAAAATAGGATAGTGACTAAAAAACGCCCAACTTTCTGCAAAAATATATGCTACTACATTATTGTTTTCTTTGGCAATGAATAAACCTTGGTTGTTTATTACAAAAGTTAATTGTGCAATCGAAAACGGAGTAGTTACAAAGCCGTCTTTTTTTTCTTCATCCGATAAGTTTGTTACCAAATACAAATCTTGTAGTTGTAAAATAGATGGAATGTCGTTTAGCGTTGCAATTTCTAATTGTAGATTGTCTAACATGGTTACAAAAGTACAATAGATTGTTTTGTAATTGCATAATCTATGTTTCGATAAATGATGAGAAAAGAGATGCTGCTGAAAATCTACGCCCGATTGTAGCGGTTACCCCACAGGCACGAGGAACGAGTGCCGAGGAGTAATAGCGAAAAGCGGGACCAATGTTGGTTAATGAGCCTATGTTTGCGTTCAAAAAAAATACAAAATTGATTAAACTTTCTACGAAATGATGAGTCTTAATGTATAGTAAGAAAATTGCGATACTTTTATTGTTATATGGCGGAACCACAGAGCGATATCGAATTGCTACAACAGTTTAAAACTGATGCTACAAAGGAACGTGCTTTTACGGCAATCCTAAAAAAGTATCAGGAAAAATTGTACTGGCATATTCGGAGAATGGTGGTGGAGCATGAAGATGCCAATGATGTGCTGCAAAATATGTTTGTGAAAGCTTGGAAGGGTTTGGAAAATTTTAGAGAAGATAGTCAGTTATATACTTGGTTGTACAGAATTGCTACCAACGAAAGTTTGACATTTTTGGCGCAACAAAAAAAACGTACTACTGTTTCTATGAGCAACGATGATTATGGCTTGGGCAATAGTGTAAAAGCTGATACTCATTTTGATGGCAATAAACTAGAATGGAAATTGCAATTGGCAGTGCAACAATTACCCGAGAAACAGAAAGCGGTTTTCAATCTCCGCTACTTCGACGAAATGCCTTATGCAGAAATGAGCTCGGTGTTGGAAACAAGTGAAGGCGCACTAAAAGCGAGCTACCACCATGCAGTAAAAAAGATTGAAGAATATATATTGAATAATTAAACGAATAGGAAAAATAACTGTCCAAAATAAAATGCTAGAAAGAGAAAACATATTGAATGAGTTAAATGCTATAAGTCCGTTAGTGGCTTCGGTGCCTCGTGTAAATGTGTACAGGGTAGATGAAAATTATTTTGATGGTATAAGGGCAGAGTTGCAAGCAAGAATTATTGCATCTAACTTTATTGCACCGCAAAATAATTTTGATGTGCCAGCAAATTATTTTGAAAACTTGCCTAGCAATATTTTAGCAAAAATAAAAGCTCAAGAAAATAATGTAGTGCTTACAGAAATAGAAGCAATTTCGCCTACCATTGCAGGTATTGGAAACAAGAATGTTTATACAGTACCGCATGGTTATTTTGAACAACTTGCAATGCCTAGTAAGGCTTCTGCAAAAGTTGTAACAATGGGTAGCCGTAGTATTTTTAAATATGCTGCCGCTGCGGTTATTGTTGGCTTATTAGGGTTTGGCACAATGAAATTTATTGCCAACACAAAAGCAAATAACGAAACACTTGCTGTGGTAAAAGAAGCAAACGAAATTTTGAAAGCGAATAGTTTTGATGAAACTCTAGCAAGTGTATCGGATAAAGATTTAGAAAAATATTTATTACAAAATGGCGAAGATATAAATGCAGCTTTAGTAGCAGCTTCTATAGATGATGTGAACACAACACTGCCAGAAGCAGATGATTATTTGATGGACGACAATACACTTGATAATTTTCTAAATGAGAATAACCTTAAAAACTAAATGCAATGAAAAAGTTTTTACTATACATAAGTTTTATTTTGGTAGGATTTACAGCCTCTGCGCAAACACCAGATGTGGTAGATGAACAACCAGATACCAAAAGACAAGAGAAAATAAAGGCTTTGTACGTAGCCTATATTACGCAAAAACTAAGCCTTACACCAGACGAAGCACAAAAATTTTGGCCTGTACATGCACAATATGAGACAGAGTTGAAGGCTATAAATACTAGTACAACAGATGAATTAAAAAGACAACAATTGGTATTGGATGTAAAGAAAAAATACCAAGCTAATTTTAGTAAATTATTGGGCGGCGATAGGTGTAACCATTTTTACAGGCAAGATGGAGAGTTTAGAAAAAAAATGCTTGAGCGATTAAAACAAATGAGGCAACAACGAATGAATAATGGTGATAGACCCGATGGGAAACCAAGGGGAGGAATGAGAAGGGATAATCCAAAGCCAAATTAATTTTGATAATAATTTTTTTAATAAAATGCCCACATATTTTTTGAAGTAGTGGGCATTTTTTATAATTTTATAGTGGGGGTTTTAATATCATGATAAAACAAAAATGTCCAATGCTCTTGCGCAGCTTGCTCCCACCATTTTTGACGAAGCTCCATACACAGCTTTCCGTCGTAATCATATTTTGCTATAAATCTGCTTTTCATTTGTTGTAGTTGTGGCGCAACATCTGCACCAAAGAAAATTTTCTCGCCATCTTCTTCTATCATAAATGTTTGGTGGTATGGTGAGTGCGCACCAGTAACTTCGTAAGAAATATAATCATCAATTTTACCATTGCCTTCAGTAAATACAACATTATCCACTGTTCCTAAAATTTGAAACTCGGCAGGTGTAAAAGATGGGCTACCTTTTAGAGTAGCATATGCAAACTCATCTTTGTTTACGTAATAAGTGGCCTGTGGAAAACTTAGAAAAGTATGTCCGAGAATTTTATCTTCTTTGCTCACTCCACCTGAATGATCTTTATGCAAATGACTAAGTAAAACTTTTGTTACGCTCATTGGATCTATGCCATTATCAATAAGGTTTTGATGTATTTGTAACACGCCATCTTTATTGCTATAACCAAGCCCTGTATCTATTAATAAGATATCATTTTTTGTAACAATGCAAAATGGTTGTATTTCTACTAACAAACTACCCAGTGCTCTTTCTTGCAAGTCGTCTTTGTCTTTATTAAACGGTACAAACACTTTTGTAGTGTCAATGGTAAATGCACCTTCGCTTAGTGGGATTATTTTCATAAGGAATTAGTTCAAGGTTTAAAGTTCAAGGTTTAAAGTTTTTTACAATTTTATAGACCATTATAAAATTTAGGGTTGCGCAAGATAAAAATATAAAGCATGTTTTAAAAATGTACAATAAAGTATTAGAGACTTGCAAGTCCCCCTTCGGGGGATTTAGGGGGCTCCTACCTCAACACCATCTGCCTATCTGCATCCAATTTTATTAAAATAAATATTAAAATAGTAAACGTAATTAATGATGAACCGCCATAGCTCATCAGCGGTAGCGTAATGCCAATAACGGGTGCGAGCCCAATAGTTACACAAACATTTACCGCCACATGAAAAAATAATATAGCGGCTACACTGTATGCATACACACGGCTAAATGTGCTTCGCTGCCGCTCGGCAATAAATACAATACGAAGCAGCAGTGTTAAATACAAAAGCATGAGTAATGTTGTGCCCCAAAATCCAAAGTTTTCACCTACAGATGTAAAGATGAAATCGGTATGTTGCTCTGGTACAAAATCGCCTTGTGTTTGTGTGCCTTTTAAAAAACCCTTACCCAAAAAACCTCCCGAGCCAATAGCAATTTTAGATTGCTTTACATTATAATCTTGCCCTTCACTTTTTTTCTTTTTTTCTTTTTCTTGTGCCTCTGTTAAAGTAACAGTATTGTTTTTTGATAAGAAAGGATTTTCTTTACCTATCATACTAAAAATTCTATCTGCTTGGTATCCTTTTAATACTTTAGTAAATACCAATGGTACAATTTGCCAAACAAACAAAGCACAAAACAACCATGAGCCAACAATGATTGTTAGTAAATTTCTATTTCGCCTAAATTGTTTTCTATTTATCCAAATTAGTAGCGCTGCTAAAATGGTAAAGCTGATGAGCAATGTTGTTGTACTAAACAATAATGAAACAACCAATAATGCACCAATAGAAAAACCCGCAATTAAATAACCTGGCGGTAAACCTTCTCTATACATGGGAATGAGAAAAGCAAAATAAACTAATGCTAATCCAGTTTCGCCTTGTAGTATAGATAATGCAGCTGGTGCAAAAGCAATAGCAGCTGCAATGGCTTGCGAGCGGGGTTTATTAAAATCTGTTTCTTGCAGCGATAAAAATTTTGACAGCGCTAGTGCAGTAAATATTTTGCAAAGCTCCACTGCTTGCAAGTTCATAAAGCCAAGTGGAATCCAACTCTTTGAGCCTTTTATTTCTTTGCCTACAACAAATGTGGCTAATATTAATCCAATACCAATAAGGTAACTTAGGTTAGCCGAGGCAGTAAATAATTTGCTGTCGACCAATAAAATAAAAATGCCTATTACACAACAAGCAAGAAAAAAGAAAAATTGCTTGCTGTAATTTCTTTTGAAACCAAAAAGTGTTTGTGTAAAATTATCGGTGCTTTTATACTCCACAGAATAAATACAAACCAAGCCAATTAAAATAATAATGGCATAGAGCCACAGCATTACTTTATCATTTCCTTTTACTATAGATGAATTTCTTTGGTACATATTAGTGAATCTCTTCGTCGTCTTTTTTGGAAATAGTATCTTTTATTTCTGGTTTCTTTTTATCGTTGGGCAAAATAGCAGCAGGTTTTTCAACTGGTTTCTTTTTTTCTTTTTCCTTCTCTTTCTCTTTTTTCTCTTTGTCTTGTTTTTCTTTTATCAATTTACTTATAGCATCAGCTTCTTCTCCAGCATCATCTATGCCAGTAGTATCTTTTATTATTTTTATAAATCCTTTTGCAATAAGGTAAGCAGAATCTCCAGAATGGTTAATGGAATCTTGCCTGCGCAATTCTACATATATTTTCTTGGGTATTAAACTCAATTTAGATAAACTTTCAATTTTTGCTTTTCTACCTTTATCTGTTATAGAGTCATTCAAATATTTTTCTATCATAAGCCCAACAATAGGCGCTGCATAGGTTCCACCAAAGCGTCCACTATTTTCTACCACACACATAATGGCAATTTTCGGATTTTCTCTTGGTGCAAAAGCACAGAAAAACGAATGGTTTTCTTGTTTCTTACCTCTATAATAATTTTCTACCGTTCCTGTTTTTCCGCAAATATTTATTCCTTTTACTCTTGCATTTCCACCAGTTCCTCTTTCCAATACGCCTTGCATACCATCATGTACTACTTCAAAAATACTATCTGGTATATCTATCGGGTGATGCTTTTCTCTATATTGTTTTAGCACTTCATATTTGTCGCCACCATCTATAGAGTCCACCACATGCGGAGTTATATACCAGCCTTTATTAGCAATGTAAGCCATTTCGTTTGCCACTTGCAAAGGGGTAGCTGTTACTTCTCCTTGCCCAATACTTACAGATCTAAAGCTGCAGTAATTCCATTTATGTGATCCATAAATTTTATTGAAATATGCAGGCGTAGGAATATTACCTCTTCGTTCAGTTGGTACATCTACACCCAGTTTATGTCCGAGCCCAAATGCACTCATATATCTATTCCAGTTTGCAAGACTGCTATCAATATTTAATGAGCTATCGGCATTAAGATATTTTGGATTATTTATTACCCGTTGCATTACGGTAGCAAAATAAGTATTGTCCGATACTGTTATTGCATTGCGCAAATTAAAAGTTCCATAATCTAAACATTTCATTGGTTTACGACCACCACAACCATAAAAAGCACCACCACAACTCACTGTAAAATTTTCATCAATTACACCTTCATGCAAACCCACCAATGCCTGCAAAGTTTTAAAAGTAGAACCTGGAGAGTATTCTGCATTCACAGTTCTATTCAATAAAGGCAAGGCTGGGTTCAAATATAATTCCGAAAAATGTTTTCTTCTCTCTGGGCCTGTTAAATATTTTGGTTGATAAGTAGGTGCACTTACCATTGCCAATATACCGCCCGTTTTTGGATCTATTGCCACAATAGAGCCCAATTTGTTTAGCATTAATTTTTCGCCAAGTTCTTGCAATTCTATATCTAAAGATGTATGCAAGTTTTGCCCCGCTACAGGTACAGTATCGTATTTCCCATTTTCTAATTTTTCGGTAAGTCTGTTTTTATTATCTCGTTTCCAATATTCAATACCACGCTGCCCCATCAATACTTTTTCATAACTCCTTTCAATACCCGTCAATCCTGCGTAGTCACCTGCTGCGTAACCTTCGTCTTTATGCTTTCGAATAAAATTAGTATCTACTTCAGAAGTGTATCCAAGCACGTTTGCAGCTGCATCGTAAGGGTAAGTACGCATACTCCGTTCTTGTAAAAAAAATGCTGGAGCAAATAAATAAAGGCTTTCGTTTAGCATCGCCATTTTGTCTTCACTAAGCAAAGCTTCAAAAACTGATGTCCTTGTTCTACCATTTTTTATGATAAGTTCTACTACTTTTTTATTAAACTGTGCCGTGTCTATTCCCAATATTCTGCAAATGCCAAAAGTATCAATACCCTTTAGCTTATTGGGTGTAAGCATTAAATCGTACGAAGTGGTATTTTGAAGAATAGCATTTTTATGTCTGTCAAAAACAATTCCTCGTTCAGGATAAATTACTTTTCTAAAAGTGCCTTGCGCATCTGCCTGTGTACGCAGCGATGAAGAAAAAAGTTGCAAATTTGCCAGTTGAGCAATAATGATTAGAAACATGGCTATAAACACCAGCATCACCACATTTTTTCTACTCTGATTAAAGACAGACATTTTATTTTAAAATTGAGAATGGTATAAATGAAATTTTTTCTAGGAAAGGAGAAATATTTTTTTTTGCAAATTTCATTGTTTCTTTATTAATAAAAAATTCTTTAAGCGTTTATTTGCAAATTATTTTTTGGAAAGAGAAAAGGTAAGATTTGGTGCTTTCAGCTTTGCTCCATGGGGTTCACCCATGGTAACTAAAAGGCAACCCCTTTCGGGTTTGTAGCAAAATGCATGCATTTAAATCTTAATACTAAATACTATATACTAAATACTATTCTCAGCCTCAATCCACACCCCACTTTCCTTCAATAAATTTATCAACTCATCCACCGCTATTTCGCTGTTTATATTTTTCTTTACCACTTCTTTGCCTCTGTACAATGTTATTTTGCCCACGCCGCTACCCACATAACCAAAATCTGCATCAGCCATTTCGCCTGGGCCATTTACAATGCAACCCATTACCGCTATTTTTAATCCTTTTAAATGGTTGGTTACATTTCGTATTTTAGAAGTCGTTTCTTGTAAGTCGAACAATGTACGACCACAGCTTGGGCAACTGATATATTCTGTTTTAGAAATACGAGTACGCACCGCTTGCAAAATAGAAAACGATGTGTTGTTTAAAAATTGATGATTATTTGTAGCGGCCAAATAAGTTCTTCCGCTTACTTTATCTGTCACCATATTGGATGGGTCGTTCATCAGCCAAATGCCATCGCCCATACCGTCTAATAATAAACCGCCAGCAGTTGCACTATATTCTATGAGTTGTGCATCAATATTTGTTTGCATACTTTCTACAGCAATAAAAATCGGGCAATTAATATTTTGTTGCATCAATCCATTTACAAACATGCGCATTTGTTGCATCGCATTTTTCTTGGCAGAATAAATACAAAGCACCACTGTTTTTTCTTTTTTCAATGTTTTTATTAATGCTCCATTATCGTCATCCACAGAAACAGAAATAAAATTTAAAGTGGCATGTTTTTTTTCTGCTGTTAAAAATTCATACGGTGTAAACAATGGAAAACATTTTTTTTCGTCAGTAACTGCATTATTCCAAATTTTATAATTGCAAATAAAACCCAATGTACCTGGCATAGAAAAATCAATAATTTTATCTGCACTATAAATATAATCTGCCGCCGCATCGCCAATATTCCATTTATCTGTTTCCGCATCATATCTATAACCAATTACATCTAAGTCAGTAGCAGTAATGGTTTTGGCTAGCATGAAATCTGCCATTACAATGGGTACATTTTTACCACCAATATTATTTACTGCTGTTGTAGTTCTTCTTTTATATTCAAAAGGGGAGTAAAACAAGTTGGCAGTTGGCAATTTGCAATTTGCAACTGTCAATTTTTCAATTCCAACTTCAGTTTGCTCTTTGCCCATTGCTTCTTGCCCATTGCTACTTGCCAACTGCAAATTGCCAACTGCATACCTGCTTACCAAATCCTTACAAACTGGTATCTCAAATTCAGGATCTTCTGTTAAGCTCACACGTATCGTATCGCCAATACCATCTTCCATTAAGCTTCCAATACCTATGGCCGATTTTATTCTTCCATCCTCACCATCTCCAGCTTCGGTTACACCTAAGTGCAATGGATAACACTCGCCAAACTCATCTTGCATATGTGTAATGAGTAATCTATATGCTTGCACCATCACAAGAGGATTGCTGCTCTTCATACTCAAAATAATATTGTGGTAATCTTCGCCTCTAGCAATTCTTAAAAATTCCATAGCACTTTCTACCATGCCAATGGCAGTATCTCCATAGCGGCTCATAATACGATCGCTCAAACTTCCATGGTTTGTACCAATGCGCATAGCGGTACCATGCGCTTTACAAATTAAAACCAATGGCGTAAATCTTTCTTTTATTCTATCTATTTCTTCTGCATATTCAGCATCGGTATATTCTATTTGTTCAAATTTTTTCTTGTCTACATAATTACCTGGGTTCACCCTTACTTTTTCTACAATTTTTGCCGCTATTTCTGCGGCATTGGGTGTAAAATGTATATCTGCTACAAGCGGAGTAAAGTAACCAAGCTTATGCAAGTGTTCTTTTATGTTTTGTAAATTTTCGGCTTCGTTTTTTGATGGAGCCGTTATGCGCACTAGCTCTGCTCCAGCTTTTATACAACGAATGGTTTGCTCTACCGTGGCTTTTGTATCCATGGTGTCCGTAGTGGTCATGGTTTGTATGCGCACAGGATTGTTGCCTCCAATAGTTAATTTGCCAACTTTTACTTCTCTTGTTTTTAGGCGTTTATAAGTTGAAAGAGATTCGCAATAAGAATTCATTTGAATATTATATTATTATGCAAAGATAAGATAGGCAAAAGAGGTGTCACCTTTTTTCTTACTGCTTTTTTCTTGAAAGTCCCAAATAAAAGGTTGCATCTCTGTTGGTTAATTTATAGCAATTTTAAATACATTTTACCAATCTTTCTCTGGCATATTTGGTGTGGCAGCATTTGCCTTATGCAATTTATCTTGCAACGATTTTTCTTTTTGTAACAAGGCTTGCAATTTTTGGTCTGCCTGTTTTTGAGAAAGATTACTAGGCTGAGGTTTTGGTTTGTCGTCTTTGTTTTTATCCTTATCCTCGTCTTTATCTTTTTTGTCTTTGTCTTCTTTTTGTTTTTCTTCTTTTTGTTTTTTTAATGCCAATTGCAAATTGTGTCTTGCATCCTCATTATTTGGATTAGATTTTAATGCATTTTTGTAATTAACAATACACTCTTCCAGTTTTTTATCGTTCTGAAATACCACTCCTTTGTTGTATAAAGCATTGCTTTTTTCTTCAGGTTTTGTTAATGTGGTCTGGGCTTTTTCAAAAGCATTTAGTGCGTCTTCTTTTTTATCTGTTTTATATAAAGCATTGCCCAAATTAAATTGTGCTGTTGCATTATTTTCATTTTTCTGTACTACTTCTCCAAACTTTTTTGTGGCTGTTTCGTAGTCCTTTTTTTTATAAGCATCGTTTCCTTTTTTTATTGTTTCATTTGGGTTTTGTGCAAATGATGAAAAACTAGAAAACAAAAAAAGTATTGAAGCAACTTTTTTCAATTTTTTTATCTTTACTATTTTCAGTTCATTAATAAATAATTCTACAATAAGCAACAATAAAGCAGCAGCCAATAAATATTGAAACCAGCTTTTATAATTTGTGAGTGAATCATCTGTAACCTCACGTTTATCTAGCATAGCAAGCTGATTGTACAAAGAAGAAACTGCTGCATCAGTATTTGAATACAAAATATAATTTCCATTTCCTTTTGTAGCTATATCGCTTAATACTTGCTCATTCAATTTTGTAATTACAGTATTACCTTCGTTATCTTTTTTTTCTTCTTTGGTTATTTCATCTATAATAGTTGCGCCTTGTGGAGAGCCAATGCCCACCGTATATATTACAATTCCTTGTTGTGCCATTTGCTCGGCTGTTTTTATAGCTGTTTCATCATGGTCTTCTCCATCGCTTATTAATATTACCGCTTTGTATTTTTTTTCTTTACCGTTAAAAGATGCATTGCACATTTTTAATGCATCGGCAATTACAGTGCCTTGCGCAGGTATTGTTTCAGGCGTGGCAGATGCCAAGTACATTTTTGCAGCAGAATGATCTGCAGTAATTGGCATTTGCAAATATGCCCTACCAGCAAAAATTACAATGCCAACTCTATCATTGCTCAATTTATCTATCAATTTATTAAGCAATTGTTTTGCCCTATCTAGTCGGGTTGGTTTTATATCTTGTGCTAGCATACTCTTGCTCACATCTATGGCTATCATTACATCTATACCATTTCTATTTATTTTTTCGGAGCCAATTTTTGTACGCAAATTTGCAATGCTTACCAATACAAGCGCCATAGCAAGAAATACCAATAAAAATTTTTTGGAGAAGGAAGTTGTATCGTAATGCGCCGTAAGCTCTTTTACCAAAGCATCATCACCAATTTTTTTGAATGCTTTTCTTTTTTTTGCGACAGCATAAAAATAAATACCAACGATGATAGGTAGCAGCAATAATAGCCACAATAATTCTTTGTATTGAAATGGAAGATTCATCTATTGATGC
Source organism: Ferruginibacter sp. (assembly GCA_043729825.1). Classification (GTDB taxonomy): domain Bacteria; phylum Bacteroidota; class Bacteroidia; order Chitinophagales; family Chitinophagaceae; genus Ferruginibacter. The sequence continues at coordinate 65,934 of JAYTLA010000008.1, read as the reverse complement.
AAATTAATCTATCGTAGATGGAAACTATGTTAAAAAAGCAATAAACTATTTTATTTTTTGCCCAACAAAAAACCGTAGTGTTTTAATATTTCTTTAGTAATATCGATTCTTGTAGTCCTCATATCATAATCTTTGTTGCTAGATTTTAACAATGTTGCAAAGAAATATACGTGCCTATTTTCTTCAATCCAACCTACTACCCACCCAAGTGCGTTGCTCTTTTCATCGAAACCAAAACCAGTTTTATAACTCAATTTGTAGGCAGTATTATCTTCTTGCAGCATTACAGCTCTCACTTGCTGTTGTACAGTTTTTCTAAATGGCAATTGGTCAAAATACAATCGTTTCATTAAGCCAATTTGCTCGTCTGGCGATATTTTTAAATTGTTATTAAGCCAAAACGAATCTATGGGGCCATTAATATTTTTATTGCCATACGAAATACTGTCGATGTACATTTTCATGCTATCTCTGCCTATGCGCCTTGCTACTTCTTGATAATACGGCACACAGCTAACCTTAAATGCTTCTGTCATAGCTAAATCTTTATTCCACTCTTCTTTCCATCTTTTTACACCATCCCATTTTATAACCATGTTTTCGTCGGTTATTTTTCCTGTTTCTAACCCTATAAGTGAGTTTACAATTTTAAAGGTAGATGCTGGTGTTACTCTTGTAGTATCCATACCCATGTTATAAACGGTTATAGCACCACTGCTATTATCCATCATGGTAAAACAACCATCTACATTTTTTGCATCAAAATATTGCTTTAGGTCATTATCTATTTTTGCTTTTTTTAAAGCACAAGAAAAAAGAAAAAAAGTTGAGAGAAAAATTAAAAAAGAAATACGAATTATTTTCATGAATATATTTTTTATCCTTTTGCAGGAAATTATTTTTTACTTTTTAAATGTTCCGCCGTAGCATCCAAGGCCTCATAAAAAGTCTCGCCAAATTTTCTAATAAGCGGCTCTTTCAAAAATTTATATACAGGTACTTTCAGCTTTTCTCCTAGGCTACATGCGGCTTTGCAATGATCTTCTCTTGGTTGGTAATTAGCAAATTCTGTAACACCATCATTGCTTTTCTTTACAACTATTGGAAATAGGTGGCAACTTATTGGTTTTTTCCAACTCGTTTTTCCATCAAGATAAGCTTGCTCTATGCCACATTTTACTATACCATTTGCATCAAAAATACCATACACACAAAGCTTACTATTTATTGTTGGTGTAACCCACCCAAATTCTTTATCGTGTACATATCTGCCTTGTTTATTTATTTCATCAATACCTTCTTGGCGCAGGTAAGGCAGCACTTCATTAAATACTTCATCAACCTTCATCAATTCTTTATTGTCTAATGGTGCACCAGCATCTCCATCTACACAACAAGCACCTTTGCAGCTAGTAAGGTCGCACACAAATTGATCGTTTATGATTTGGTTGCTCAGTAAAACATTTTCTATGGCTATCATTGCTGCAAAAATACGAGTAAAAAAATTAGGCTAATAAATGCATCTTTGATTTTGAGTAATAAATTTTAATTTGTCGGTTAAATTATAAAAGTTGTCTGCCTGAGCTTGTCGAAGGCGGGTTTCGTATAAAGCAACGGGTTCGATCCCGCATTATGCGGGAACTATATTCTTTTTGTTTTCTTTCCTTCGGGGGATTTAGGGGGCAATTTTCCACTTAAAAGTTTCAATCAAATGGTCTATATCTATTTGCAAAAAATCGACCACAGGCTTTACAGAATCTGAATTTGGCGATGCATAAAAATACAATGCTCCTCTTAAGAAATTCTTGGTAGTATCTGTCATAAAAAATTGTCGTTGTGTGGCTGCATTTCCACCAAGTTTAAACAATAAGCCAGATATATTATTGGCAGTTTTAAACAAACTGTCTTTTTTGGATGTAGCTACATCTTCGTTTTTGCTTGTAAGATTAAATGCATCGTTTATCATTTTATCATACACATTAATTCCAATAGAATCTTTATATTTTCCATCGGCCATTTTTATTTTGTACAAAGCTTTTCCACCAACTCGTTTATAACTCAAAAATATTTTTGCATTAAAATTTGTAAAATCGATATTGCGCCAAAAATTGTTTTCGGGGTTTGCATCAAAGTATGTGCTGTCTTTTATAATCTGAGCATAGGTGGGATACTCAAAGCTATATGGAAAGCCAGGTTCGTCAAACAATTGGTATTTTTTTTCTGGAAAATTAATATTAAAATAACCTGTTTTTTTTGATGTATATGGGCTATTGCAAGCCGTCAAAAAAAGTGCAATTAAAATAAAACACAATAAATATTTTTTGAAAAAACGCATAATTATTTTTTGAAACCAATGGAGAGTTTATATTTTTTCTTTTATTAAAATCTTTACTTTGTCTATTCTATTTTTATTTATTTCTAGCGGAATAAAAGTATAATCCCCACTATGTAGCTCTTCATTTATTTGTGGAAACTCTCCAGCAATTTCTAATACCAACCCTGCTACTGAGTCACTTTCGCCTCGTATTTTATCGAATGTATCAGCAGCTAGTTTCATTGCCTTGCAAGCATCATTTATCATCAACTTCCCTTCAAAAATATACGTGTAATCATCTATTTTTTTATTAATGCTTTCTTCATCATCAAATTCGTCTTTTATTTCGCCAATTATTTCTTCCATAATGTCTTCTAACGTTACAATGCCCGATGTGCCACCAAACTCATCTACCACTACTGCAAAGTGCATGCGTTTTGCACGAAACTCTTGTAACAAATCTTCTATCCACTTTTGCTCATGCACAAAAAATGCTGGACGTATATGCTTGTGCCAATCATAATCTACAGGCTCATGTATGTGTGCGAGCAAATCTTTTGTATGCAACATGCCTACAATTTCATCCAAATTATTTTTATATACTGGCAAACGTGAGTAATGCAATTCTTCTACAGAGTTTATTAAATCTATTAGTGAGCTGTTGTGCTCAATTCCATTTACATCTAGCCTTGTGCGCATTATTTGTTTTACAGGGGTATCGCCAAATTTTCTAATGCCTTTTAGTATTTGCTTTTCTTCCAAAGTGGCTTCATTATCTGGTATCGAATCTATTGCATCATCTAAATTATTTGCATCTAGAGTTTTATTTTTATTGCTCGAAAAATTTTTTTCAAATCTATCGCCAAATTTTACCAAGCGTTTACTGATAAGATAAAAAATACTATTAAAAATTTCTACAACAAGCGATGCCGAAGCTGCGAAGATAATTTTGTGGTGTGTGGCCCATACTTTTGGTAATACCACAGCAAATAATAACAGCAAAAAACTTATAGAAAATAATTTTATTGAAAAAAGATACCAAAATGCAATTGTATAATTTGAAAACAATTCGTCTAATAAAATATTGGCGATAAGTATAATACCCATATTTACAAAAACATTGGTAATGTGCATAGTAGCCAATAACGTTTTTGGTTGTTCGAGTAAAGTTACAATTCGCCTAAAAGATGGCTGCTGCTTGGTTTTAAGAACATTAATATCTTTTTGGGAGAGAGAGAAAAAAGCTACTTCACTGCCAGCTATTAAAAAAGAAATAAGCAATAATAAAATGGCAATAAATATAAGAACACCCGTAACTACAGGTATAATGGCAAGTATTTCACATGGGAGAAAAAAATCTACCAAACCCGAATGATAATCCAAAACATAAAATTTATATGAACAATTTCATTTTGCAAAATGGCAAAATGAATATTTATTAAAAAGGCAAACGCTCATTACCCGTTTCATTTACTGGTGGTGGCACGTCGTCGTCAGTAAAAGTAGGATTTTCTTCGGTGCCGATTTGTGTGCCATCTGTTCTCTTATCCAACATAATTAAATTATCGCCTACAATTTCGGTAGCAAATTTTTTGTTGCCTTCTTTGTCTTCCCAGCTCCTTGTTTTTAATCGCCCTTCTACATATACCAAACTGCCTTTGTGTAAATATTTATCTGCTAGCTCTGCCAGCCCACGCCATAGTACAATTGTATGCCATTCTGTTTGCGATAAAAGTCTTCCGTTTCTATCTTTATAGGATTCGGTAGTAGCAAGTGAAAATTTTGCTACAGCAATATTTCCTTCCAAAAATTGCATTTCAGGATCTTTTCCAAGATTACCAATAAGCATTACTCTATTTACTCCTCTCATAAGAATAGTGTTAAAAATATTAATAAGGGTGTTTGTTTGTATGTATAATACATAAAACCAATTTTAAAGGTACATTTATTTTACAAAAAAAAGTGAAAAGAAGATAATTCTTACAGGCTTCCACTTACTTCAAAGTAATTTGTAATAAAGCGAGGGAATGCCAGTTTTTTTAATTCATTTTTACTTACCGAAGAGTATAATTTATTTTTTAAAGGAGATTTTAACTCAATGTGAATAAAAATACCTTCAATAGTTTGATGTGTAAGTTGCTGCTTGTAAAAAATGGATGCGTATTTTAGTATTGATTTTTTACCTGCTACATCTAAAAAAGTGGAGGAAACCAAAAAATCATCCAATGCTACTTTTTGAGGTTGCTCTAGAAGTATAAATTCCCATAAATTTTGCCAAATATCCTTTTCTATTCTTTTTCTCACATAAAATTTGTTATCGAATCTCGCAATTATGTAATAGAAAAATCGATTTTTTTTCACCAATCTTTTTTCTTTCACTGGTAAACTTTCAACTATATTTTTCTCAAGAGCTATACATGTTTTTTTTAAAACACAAGTGCTACACAATGGTAATTTTGGTTTGCAAATAGTAGCACCAAAATCCATAATAGCTTGGTTGTATAATGCGGGAGAAGCAGTGTGCAAAAGGCTTTGTGCAAGTACATTAAAATAGTTTTTTCCTTCGGAGCTATCAATGGGTTTAACAATACCAAAGTATCGTGCAAGCATTCGCATTACATTTCCATCTACCACAGCATGTGGTAAATCATATGCAAAAGAAGCAATGGCTGCGGCAGTGTACGGACCTACTCCCTTAAGTTGTAAAATTGACTCATAAGTAGTAGGGAATTTTCCGCCAAGCTCAAAGGCAATAAATCGAGCAGTGGCTATTAAATTTTTGCAACGACTATAATATCCTAACCCTTCCCAGTGTTTAAACACTGAATTTTCTTCCGCTTTTGCTAGTTTTTCAATAGTTGGGTAATTGATTATGAATTTGTTGTAATAATCTAACCCTTGCGCTACCCTGGTTTGCTGTAAAATGATTTCACTTAGCCAAACCCTGTATGGGTTTCGTTCTTCCTTCCAAGGCATGGTTCTTCCATTGTCATTTTTATGCCATAAGAGCAACTTTTTACGTATTAATGATGTATATGTTATTTTTTTCATGTACTCTTGCAAAAATATGTGAATATGATAATTTAAAAATTTATAGCACATATTTTGTATTTTTTATATATCTTTGAGTAACAATAATATTTCATTATGAGAAAGGTTGACTTGATCAATAAAATATCCGACAAAACGGGTATCCCCAAAGTAGATGTTCTAGTAACTTTAGAAACGATGTTTAAAGAAGTAAAAGGTTCTTTAGCATCTGGCGAAAATCTTTATATACGTGGCTTTGGTAGCTTTATCGTAAAAAGAAGAGCTGCTAAAATCGGTAGAAACATAAAGAAGAATGTAGCTGTAGCCATCCCCGCTCACTTCATTCCAGCTTTTAAACCGGCAAAAGAGTTTATGAAGGATGTAAAGAACGCCGACATTAAAGTTGAGCCAAAAATGGAGAAGGATAGCGACGACTAACCTATCTTTGTGGCTTAAACTATTGCGTTGAAAAAACAACTTATTCTTGCTGGAGTGGGCGTTATCCTCATATCATTACTTTTCTTTTTTGGTAGAACTACCTCAAATAAAAAGGAAGATGCGTCTGCACAAGTAAATAATATTCCCCAAAAAACGTTCGACGTGCTACAATTTATTGCTCAGGAGAAAGCCAAACTTTCTCCTGACAGAATTGTATTGCTATCTAATATCGAAAATAGTATTAGTAGAGGCGATGTATTGTCTCAACAAATAAAAGCCAATGAGGCATTGGCTAATTTTTGGAAAGACAGTGTAAAACTATATGAACCTTATGGGTTTTATACTTCTTTAGCATCTAAGTTGGTAAATTCAGAAAAAAACCTCACCTTTGCAGCCCGAATATTTTTAGACAACTTAAGAGGAGAAAAGGACGAGGCCAAGTTGGCTTGGAAAACAAACGAAGCAATAGACTTATTTGAAAGAGCCATAAAACTCAATCCGAATAACGACGATTTAAGAATAGGATTGGGTAGTGCTTACATTTATGGCAAAGGCCGAAGTGGAAATCCAGCAGAAACCATGCAAGGAATACTTGAATTGGTAAATGTTGTAAAAAAAGATTCTACCAATATGAAAGCCCAATTGATGGTGGGTGTTGGAGGGTTGGTGTCGGGCCAATTTGATAAAGCCATTGTACGATTACAAAAAGTAGTAACCGCACAACCTCAAAATGCAGAAGCGGTGGCTTATTTAGCCGATGCATATGCAGGAAAAGGAAATAAAGCTGAAGCCATAAAATGGTACATAGTAAGCAAAAGGCTTATAAATAATCCTCATTATACCGAAGAAGTAGATGCTAGGATAAAAACATTGAAATAACGAACTGTAGCAATACAATATTTATTTATAAAAATTATTTATTAAACACAAAAAAGAACAGATATGCCTTGTGGTAAAAAGAGAAAACGTCATAAAATAGCTACTCACAAGCGTAAAAAACGTTTAAGAAAAAACCGTCATAAAAAGAAGTAATTCTTTTTAGATAGGTGTTGTATATTTTTTATACAACCAAGTAACTCACTATGCAGAAGATAATGGCTTTAGCTTTTATCTTCTGTTATTTACGCTTTAGATATTTTCATTTTTAGTGCGTTGTTATTTTTTATAATAACATATGCCAATTAAGAATGCTTTGTATTTTTAGCTTAGTGTTTAATAAATTACTTAAGCGTGTAGAGTCTTTTTAAAACTTTTACACAGGTGACAAAGGAATTGATCATTAACACTGTGCCCGAGGGTACAGAAATTGCGCTGTTGGAGGATAAGAGACTTGTTGAGTTTCATAACCAAAAATCAGACGCTAGTTTTGCTGCAGGAGATATTTATCTTGGCAAAGTAAAAAAACTTATACCCGGCCTCAATGCCGCATTTGTAGATGTGGGCTTCGAAAAAGATGCCTTTCTTCACTACACAGATTTAAGCCCATACGCAAAATCTCTTTTAAAATTTACTAATCTTGCCATTAATGAACATAATGAAAGTGGGTTTGATTTTGGAAAATTTAAAGTAGAACCCGAAATTGTAAAAACAGGAAAAATTACAGAAGTAATGAGTGGCAAGCCAAATGTGCTTGTACAAATTCTTAAGGAACCTATAGCACAAAAAGGGCCACGCCTTACCTGCGAAATTTCTTTACCAGGTCGTTATGTAGTGGTTACTCCTTTTACCAATATTATTGCCGTTTCCCGCAAAATACATTCCTCAGAAGAAAGAAAAAGGTTACAAAAAATTATAGAAGCAGTAAAGCCTAAAAATTTAGGTGTAATTGTACGCACTGCCGCCGAAGGTATGACAACGGCAGAACTGCACGAAGATTTATTGAGCCTAGAAGCTACATGGAAAGGCATTCAAAAAAACTTGAGAGGAGCAGTACCACCTAAAAAAATATTGAGTGAGCAAGGCAAAACCAATAGCATGCTTAGGGATTTGTTGAACGAAGATTTTAATAAAATTGTAGTAAACGATAAAGAAATTTTTAACGATACCAAAAATTATATTCAACGCATTGCTCCGCAAAAAATTGATATCGTAACACATTACAATAACGGCATTCCAATTTTTGACCAGTATGGTATTACTAAGCAAATAAAAGCATCATTTGGCAAAACAGTAAACTTGCCAAGTGGAGCATATTTGATCATTGAACATACAGAAGCGCTTCATGTAATAGATGTAAATAGCGGTTACAAAAGTGTGAGCAATAACCAAGAGCAAAATGCTTTGGAAACAAACTTGGAAGCAGCAGAGGAAATAGCAAGACAACTACGCTTAAGAGATTTGGGCGGAATTATTGTGGTAGATTTTATAGACATGAAATTGTTGGACAATAAGAAAAAATTGTCTGACGAAATGGAACGCTACATGCAAGGCGATAGAGCAAAACATGCGGTACTGCCCATTTCTAAATTTGGTTTAATGCAGGTTACACGCCAGCGCATGAAGCCAGAAATGAATATTGTAACCACCGAGGTTTGCCCTAGTTGCGAAGGCACAGGTAAAATATCATCGGCACTTATTTTGGAAGATGAGATAGCAAAAAATTTGAGTTATCTTATTATGCAAAAGCACAAAGGCTTAACTGTGGATGTGCATCCAATTGTTTATACGTACCTAACCTCAGGCTTTCCGAGTAGGCGCATGAAGTGGAGTTGGAAATTCAAACAAAAAGTAAAAGTGAGGTCTAATAGTAATAATACACTTACCGAATTTAAGTTTTATGATGATACAGAAGAAGAAATAAAATTATAAAAAACTATTTGTATAGGTGTCACCTTTTTTACAAGCTTTTGGTTAAAGCAAAATATAAAAGGTGACAGCTCTTATTTTTTTACCATCATTTTTTTGCTTACAATAAATGCAAGCAATGCTCCTGCACTATCTGCTGCCCAATCCCACAAATCGAAACTACGATGAACGGCAAAATGTTTTTGTATAAACTCAGTAGCAAGCCCCCAAATACTTACAGATAAAGCAATTCTAAAAATGGTTTGTAAAATAGTTTGTTTGGGTAGTGTAGAATTTACATAAGGTTTCATCCATAAAAAAGCCAATATTGCAAATAGCCCTGCATGTACCCATTTGTCAAAAAATATTTTATCTAACCAGTCATCTGTTTTTGGAAACGTACTCCCGGGTAAACAAATTAAAATTAATACTAAAAAAAACCAGCCAATGGCTGGTATAAATTTTTTGAAAGGTATCATTGCTATTATTTTATCCTACTAATTTTTCGTACGCTTCTGCACCCATCAAAGCTTCAAAATCTGAAGGGCTATCTACTTTCACTTTCACCATCCAACCAGCGCCATATGGGTCACTATTTACTAGCTCAGGGTTTGCTTCTAGTGCTGGATTTACTTCCGCAATAGTACCTGCGAGTGGTAAAAATAAATCACTTACTGTTTTTACTGCTTCTACAGTGCCAAAAACTTCTTCAGCGGCCAATGCTTTGCCGGTTGTACTTATATCAACATACACAATATCGCCAAGCTCTCCTTGTGCAAATTCGGTAATACCAATGGTAGCAATATCGCCGTCTAAACTAATCCATTCGTGGTCTTTTGTGTATTTTAATTGTTGTGGGTAGCTCATAATTTATTGTTGAAAGTTGTTGAAAATTGTTTTATTGTTGAATTGTCTTATTGCTTTCCATTCTCAAATTTGCACATTTTCCTATTTGCAAATTTGCACATTACTTTATGACTTCCATCTTCATCCTCACATCACTCACTGGTCTATCGGCCTGCCCTTTTTGTACGCTTGCTATTTTGTCTATTACATTAAGTCCTTTTATTACTTCTCCAAACACCGTATAATTCATATCTAGAAATGGTGTGCCGCCAATAGTTTTATAAGCTAATCGTTGTTCGGGAGTATATTTTACTGTCCTCTGCATATCTAATCCATCTAATTGATCATCTGTCAATTTATTGCCTTGCACTAAATAAAATTGACAAGCACTACTCGCTTTTTCAGGATTACCATCCCTAGCTGCACAAAGTGTTCCTTTTTTATGAAATAAGCTTGGTTTAAATTCTGCTGGTATTCTTTCCATATCGCCGCCACCAGCACCAAGCATTACACCAGCTTGAGCGTATTTGCTATTTGGGTCGCCGCCTTGTATCATAAAATTGCTTATTACTCTATGAAATAAAAGGCTATCGTAAAAACCAGCTTTTACCAGCTTTGCAAAATTATCTCTGTGCAATGGGGTAGAATCATAGAGCTTTACTACTATTACGCCTGAGTCGGTGGTTATTTTTACTTTGATAGAATTGTCAATGATTTTGGTAGTTGTTGTTCTTTTTATTGGGAGCCTTGCCTTTGTTACTTTACTTGTACTTGTTGCTTTTTTTACAACAACTTTTTTCTTTATTTGAGCAGTGGTTTCGTTTGCTGTCATTAGCATTGCACAGCAAAATAAAAATCTAAAAACGTTCTTCATTTTTTTTATTTGTGTTTATATAAATCCTTGGGTTTGAAAATACAATAATGTTTTATTATTTATGAATAATTATATCAGTTTTATTTATTTCGATTAATTCATTTTCCTTTATAGAAACGCAGATATATTCCAAATTAAGCTTAAATAAATTTAGTAATTCTTCATTTCGAATATTTCCTGTTTTTACCAATATTAATTTTTCAGGAGATTTGTTTACTAAAAAGGATTCCAAAAAATCTGAGTCTTTTGTAATAACAATTCTTTTTTCTTCCAAACAAATTTTCAATATTTCATTGTCTTGTGTATCGTTTGCCTTTGGCAATTCAATTGTATGTATTGAATCATAACCAGCTGATTTCAAAAAATCAGACAATGATCTTGGCAACTGGGCATCTACTAAAAATTTCACGAGGCTAATTTATAAATACTTTTTACTTGGGTAAGTTTTGCTGCATATTCTAGACAAGCTAAAAAATCTTCTTTTTCTAAATCAGCATAATCAAGCAAAAGTTCCTCAATAGTCATTCCTGATGCTAATAATTCCAATATACTTTCTACAGGGTATCTTTTACCTCTTATAGTTGGTTTGCCATGACAAATATTAGAATCAATTGTTATTCTATTTAAATATGAATCTGTCATCTTTAAGCTTTTAATATTAGTTTACAAAAATAAAAAAATTACCTCAAACAAATTTTTTATATAAATCCTTGTGTTTGAAAATACAATAATACATGATCTTTCAAGAAATTTTCTTGGTCATTTAAAAACAACTCTGGCAATGCTTTTAGTTGGGTAAAATGTGGCCAACCTTCATCATCTAACCCATCGTGGCTATAAAACCCACTGGCTTGCAAAATAGTACAAATAGCTATATGCATCAAATCTTGCTTTTGCTCTTTGCTAAACTCTTGCGGGCCTTGCCCAAGCTCTTGCACTCCAATAAGTAATAATACACCATTCATATCTGGCTTTATGCCAAAATGGTCTTTTAGCTTAATTCTTAGCTTGAGCCAGCGTACTTGTAAGTCTTCTTCCACATGTTGCATGCTGCAAATGTAACAAATAAGCTTTTCCCGTTTATATTTGCAGCATATAAGATTTTAAAAAAGATGTTACAGATAAATTACATAAGACAAAATGCCGCAATAGTAAAGGAAAGATTGGCCATAAAAAACTTTGGTCAAATTAATTTGGTGGATGAATTAATAGCACAAGATGAAGAAATACGCAAACAAAAAGTAAGCACAGAAGCACTTCAAGCAGCTGTAAATACTGCATCTAAAGAAATAGGTGCATTAATGGCAAAAGGAGATGCAGATGCGGCCAATGCAAAACGTGCAGAAGTAAACAATTGGAAAGAAGAATTAAATGCTGGCAAAACGACTTTACAAGCTTTAGAAGAAGATTTTACAAATAAAATTTTATTGTTGCCCAACCTTCCACACACAAGCGTGCCCGCAGGAAAAGTGGCAGAAGATAATGTAACAATACTAGAAGGTGGTACGATACCAACCTTGCCCGACAATGCAAAACCACACTGGGAAATTATTAAAGATTACGACCTAGTAAATTTTGAAATTGGCGCAAAGCTTACCGGTAGCGGTTTTCCTTTATACAAAGGCAAGGGTGCAAAATTGCAAAGAGCACTCATACAATATTTTTTAGATTACAACACAGATGCGGGCTATACAGAATATTTGCCGCCATTGTTGGTAAATGAACAATCTGCTTATGGCACTGGTCAGTTGCCAGATAAAGAAGGGCAAATGTATCATGTAACGGAAGATAAATTATTTTTAATACCAACGGCCGAAGTACCAGTAACCAATATTTACAGTGGCGAAATTGTAAAGGATGCTGAGTTGCCAGTAAAGATGACGGCATACACACCTTGCTTTAGAAGAGAAGCGGGTAGCTTTGGTAGTGATGTACGTGGGCTTAATCGAGTACATCAATTTGACAAAGTAGAAATTATACAATTGGTGCAACCAGAAAAAAGTTATGAAGTATTTGAAGAAATGATAAACCATGTAGAAAGATTATTGCAGTTTTTAGAGTTGCCATATCGGATATTAAAATTGTGTGGTGGCGATATGAGTTTTGCATCTGCACTTACATACGATTTTGAAGTATATTCTGCTGCGCAAAAAAAATGGTTGGAGGTAAGTAGTGTAAGTAATTTTGAAACATTTCAAACCAATCGTATGAAAATACGGTACAAAGATGAAGAAGGAAAAACACAATTGCTTCACTCACTTAATGGCTCAAGTCTTGCGCTACCAAGGATTGTAGCTGCTTTGTTAGAAAATAATCAAAAAGAAGATGGGATACATTTACCGAAGGTGTTGCATCAGTATTTTGGGGCGGCAAAGATTGAAGGTTGAGTTAAAGGTTCAAAGTTTAAAGTTCAAAGTTGAAAGTTCACTTTGTACTACTTGTCCCAATTTTTTGGGATTTGCATATTTGCCCATTTGCAAATTTGCCTATTTTCTTCATGGCACAGGATCGTACCCATGCCCGCCCCAAGGATTGCAACTTATTACTCTTTTTGCAGTAAGCCAAAAGCCTTTAAACGGACCATGTTTTTTAAAAGCTTCTAAACCATATTGCGAACAGGTAGGTGTATAGCGGCATTTAGACCTGCCAAGCCATGGAGAAATGACCCATTGGTATATTTTAATGAGTGCAATAAAAGGGAAACTCAATATGCTATTCAGCAATTTCATCTATTAATTTTATTATTCTTTTTAAAACATTGCTTGTCTTTTCAAAAATAAATTCATAAGTAGGTACATCTTTACCTGTATAAATAAAAAATAAATGAACGCTTTTATTTTTTAAATGTAATGCATCTTGTAAATTATTTTTTTGCAAACGATAAGCTTCTTTTATCAATCTTTTTATTCTGTTGCGATCTGTAGCTTTTTTAAAATTTTTACTGCTTGCAGTAAATCCAGCCTTTAATCCTACTTCTCCTTCTACAACTTGCCAGCAAATCCTAAATGGAAAATTAGAAAAACTTTTCCCTTTATTAAACAGGAAATCAATAGCCTTACGACTTTTGAGTCGATCTTCTTTTTTTAAAAAATATCGTTGTTTTGTTTGCAATTGTTTTTTATCTAAGCAAAAATAAGTATTACAAGTTTGTGAAAATATAATTTATGTAGTTTATGCATTTTTAAAATTTACTGCATCTAGTTAAAAAAACTAATTATGATGAAATACATATTAATGATGTCACTAACGCTGAATAGCATTATTGCACATGCACAACAAGACACGGTAAAAGCCAATGCTAGTATGAACGAAGCTACTGTTTACTTTGGGTATGGAGCAGAACTTACACATAAGGCAAAAGTAAATATTACAAAAAATACAAAATATATTGTAATAGATAAATTGAGTACACAAATAGATTTAAATAGTTTACAAATAAGCTGTCCAGAAAATGTATCTCTGCTTTCGCAACAGTTTAGTGTGTATTACCCTGTAGCTGTTGTAAAACCAGTTGCTGTAAATGCTTTAGCTAATAAAATACAAGACAGTATTAAAAAAGCCAATAAAGAAATTAGCATTTTGCAAAACAAAATTGCCATAGAGCAAACCACTCTTGCAAAAACAGATAAGCTAATAGAGTCAACCATTGCTACAAGTGCCAATAAAACAAACCTTACGGCTGAGGTTTTAAAACTAATAGAATTTAACAATGCCAAAATTGAAAAAAACAAAAACGCTATTTTTAATTTTGAGCAAGACATAGAATTAATTCAAGAAAAATTAGAAGGGCTTAATACAAGGCTATCATTAGCCAATAATAAAAATGTAGAAAAACCTGATGTTGTAGAAAAACCTTTTGGTAGAATTATTATGCAAGTGGTTTGTAGAAACGAACAGCAAGCAGATTTATCTATGTCTTACTACACCAACAATGCAGGTTGGCAGCCCATTTACGACATACGAGTAAACTCCAAAACCAATGCCATAAAACTCGTGTATAAAGCAAGTGTGATACAAAACACAGGTATAGATTGGGTAAAAACAAAATTGACTTTAAGCACTGGCACACCAAATTTTACCACTACTGCACCATTATTTAACCTATGGTATTTGCAATATTATGTACCACAATTGTATGGCAGCTTAAATGAAGTGGTAGTTACTGGCTATGGGCAAAATAGAATGCAAAGCTTTAGTGACAATGATTTTAAAAAAGAAGTAGCAGGTAGTGTTTCTAGTGTTAATGCACAACAAATTAATCCAAGCACATTAGACCAATACACTACTTTAAAACAAGGCTTACTCAATACAAGTTTTGAAATAGATTTGCCTTACGATATAGAAAGTAACGGCCAAGCACATAGCATTAATATTAAAGAAGCAGAAATACAAAGCAATCTTAAAAACTATGCAGTACCAAAGCTGGATGCCGATGCATATTTGGTGGCAGAAATTACCAACTGGCAAAATTTAGATTTGATACCAGGCAATGCAAATATTATTATGGATGATACCTACATTGGCAAATCATTTATAGACCCTAATAGCACTGCTGATACATTAAACCTTTCTTTAGGCAAAGATAAAAGGGTAGCTGTAAAAAGGACATTGGTTAAAGATGCCACTACAACCAAAACAAGTAATGCCAATACTAAACAAACATTTACTTACGAATTAGTTGTAAAAAACAATAAAACAAAAGAAATAAATGTGATATTAAAAGATCAATATCCACTTAGCAATGTTAAAGAAATAGAAGTAGAACTAACAGACGATGATGGGGCTGCTATAAATACCGAAGTAGGTGTACTTACTTGGAAGGTAACTTTAAAGCCAGGGGAAAGTATTAAAAAAAGATTTTCTTACACAGTTAAATACCCAAAAGATAAGCGGATTGTGAATTTGAAATAATAACAAAAACGCCACGAAGTTTTTTTCGTGGCGTTATCCATTTATTTAAAAAGATTTTACAATTTCTGCACTGCAGCTGATCCTAATTTTTTACCACTAGCATCTACAAGCTCCACATAGTATATTCCTGCAGCATGTTTGATAATGTCTACCCTCATATTACCGAAAGGCACATTCACAGCATAATTGCGAGAGAATATTCTTTGTCCTAAAGCATCATACACATTAAGCGTACGAGCTGCAAGGTTAGCCCCACCATTGTTGTAAGCCACATTAAATATACCCGAGTTAGGATTAGGGAAAATAAACAATGTTTGCGGCACGCTTAATGAAGAAGTAAATGTACTGCTTGAAACTACCACACAACCTGTAGGGGCAGTAACAGCTACTTTATAATTGCCAGCTTCATTTGCCAATACAACAATTCTATCGGCATTAAGGGTAGGTATTACAAGATTGTTTTTGCTCCACACATAGCTATAATTACCTGCAGGAGATACAGTGGCAATAATCGTTGCAGGTGAGCCAGGTGCTAAACCTGTATTAGGCGCTACTGATATTTCTACGGTATGTATTGGATGTACCAATATAGTTTGTGTAGCACTATTTACACAACCAAACACATTGGTGTACACATACACGATGGTATGCAAACCAGGCGTATAATTGGCAGGGTTAAAAATGGTTTGTGCTACATTATCTACAAGATAAACACCTGTTGTACCCGCTGCTGCCACAGGGCTTCCGCCTGTAAGCGTAATTGGCGCTGCATTTTTACAAATAGCTGCAAATGGTGCAAGGGTTACAATTGGTGTAGGGTTTACATTAATGGTAAATGAGCTTGCAGTACCCACACATGTAACGCCGCCATTTGTATAAGAAGGTGTAACCGTAATAGTAGCCACTACAGGAAGCTGTGTAGTATTGGTCCCTACGAACGTAGGGATGTTGCCATTACCCGAAGCCGCCAAACCAATACTAGCCGCACTGTTTGTCCAATTATAAACAATAGTACCACCCGTTGTTGGGCTGCTAAATGTTACAGCTGTGGTAGGGAAGTTGTTACACAATACTTGATTAGCAATTGGATTTACCGTTGCAGTTGGATTCACTGTTATAGTAAATGTACTAGCAGTACCCACACATGTTACACCACCATTTGTGTAAGAAGGTGTAACTGTAATGGTAGCTGTTACCGGAGCAGTAGTTGTGTTGGTCCCTACGAACGTAGGGATGTTTCCACTACCAGAAGCTGCAAGACCAATACTTGTTGTGCTGTTTGTCCAATTGTAAACAATAGTACCACCAGTTGTTGGGCTGCTAAATGTTACTGGAGTTGTTGGTGAAGTATTACAAATTACTTGGTTTGCCACAGCACTAACAGTTGCCAAAGGATTTACTGTTATGGTAAAAATTCTTGGAGTGCCTACACAAGTTACACCTGCATTTGTATAAGAAGGCGTAACCGTTATACTTGCTGTTATAGGAGCAGTAGTTGTGTTCGTACCTACGAACGTAGGGATGTTTCCACTGCCCGAAGCTGCAAGCCCAATAGATGTTGTATTATTTGTCCAATTGTAAACAATGGTACCACCCGTTGTAGGGCTACTAAATGCTACAGCCGTTGTTGGTGATGCATTACATACTACTTGATTGGTTACAGCATTTACAGTTGCAGTTGGGTTTACCGTGTATGTGTATGTAATGGCTGTGCCTACACATGTTACACCTGCATTGGTGTAAGAGGGTGTAACGGTTATTGTTGCTGTTACAGGAGCAGTAGTAATATTTGTTGCAGTAAACGATGCAATGTTTCCTGCACCACTTGCTGCAAGGCCAATGCTTGTGGTATTGTTTGTCCAATTGTATACAATCGTAACGCCTGTTGTTGGGCTACTAAATGCTACAGCCGTTGTTGGTGATGCATTACATACTACTTGGTTGGTTATTGCATTTACAGTAGCTGTAGGGTTTACCGTGTATGTGTATGTAATGGCTGTGCCTACACATGTTACACCTGCATTGTTGTAAGAGGGTGTAACGGTTATTGTAGCTACCACAGGAGCAGTGCCTGTATTAATAGCAGTAAACGATGCAATGTTTCCACTACCCGAAGCAGCAAGCCCAATAGAGGTTGTATTGTTTGTCCAATTGTAAACAGTACCTGCCACTGCACCACTAAATATTACAGCTGTACTCGGCGTAGCATTACAAACTACTTGGTTAATTACTGAATTCACAGTAGGTATTGGGTTCACATTTACTACCACACTTGCTGTATTGCTCAGGCAACCATTTGCATCGGTAGCCGTTACTGTATAAGTATTGGCTGTAGATACAGTTATAGATGGTGTTACAGCTCCTGTACTCCACAAATAAGTAGCACTTGTACAAAGTGCAGCTGGTGTAGCTACCTGACCACGAATTTCACCACCAGGGAAAGTAGCGTTATGAATATTGATGTAGGTATTACCTGCAAGGAAACCTGCCAATTGCGCTGCAGGTACAGTAAATGTGTTACTATAACTACCACTAGTAGCAGCTGGGAAACCAGCAAACGAAATAATAACCCCACCATTAACTCCTGTAGTACCAGTATGAATATGTGCAGCAGTTGCATTGCCTCCAGTTAAATTATTAAATATCAAATTCAAGTTTAACTGATTGTTATTAGGGTTATAAGTGCCCGCATAATTGCCAGTAGCTGTACTTGCATTGCTTGGCACCGATTGAGTACCAGCTATTGGTCCAGAGATTGTATAAACGCCTGACGTAAGGCTAGTAATCTGCCCACGAATTTCTCCGCCTGGATAAACAGCATTATGAATATTAATGTAAGTATTACCTGCCATTAAATTGGCTACTTGTGAAGCAGGTACCGTAAACGTGTTGGTATAAGTACCGCTGGTTGCAGCAGGAAAACCAGGGAATGGAATAATTACAGGTCCATTAACTCCCGCAGCTGCATTGTGTATATGTGCTGCAGTTGGATTGCCGCCTGTTAAACCATCATAAACAATGTTTACGGTTATTTGATTAGTAGCAGCATTAAATATGCCATTAAATACTCCTCTTGCAGTAGATGCATTTGCTGGTACAGATTGTGTACCGATAATCAAACCTGAGAAAGCAAATAGATTGCAAGTAGCAGATGCGGTAAGAGTTGTAGTGCTGCCGCTACAAATTGTTACTGGCCCTGCAGGTAAAATGCTTACAACAGGTAATGGGTTTACGGTAATGGTTTGAGTACAGTCAGCAAAGTTACCACAACCATCCGTTGCTCTATACGTTCTAGTAATGCTGTAAGGAATAACTAAAGAGAAACCATTTACAACATCTCCTTGATGTGTAACTGTAATAGCTCCTGGGCAATTATCTGTTACAGTTACCAAAGCAATATTTGCAGCAGGTACTGCTCCTGCTCCACAAACAGTTATAGCTGCAGGGCAAGTTACTGTTGGTGCTGTATTGTCTATTCTTGTATTGTAAGTTACAGCTGTTGCATTAACGCAACCATCGGTTGTAGTTACAGTAACCACTGCACTACATGTACCAACTGTACTTGCTACTTCTGTTAATGCACCAGGGCAATTATCCGTAGCTGAAGTAGCTGCTAGAGCTGCTGCCTCAGCTGCTGCTACCGTTGGGTAGCAGCTTCCAATTGTGCCTACAGTTACTGTTGGTGCTGTATTATCTATTCTTGTATTATAAGTTACTGCTGTTGCATTACCTCCGCCATCTGTTGTAGTTACAGTAACTACTGCACTACAAGTTCCAACAGTTGATGCTATTTCAGTTAATACACCTGGGCAATTATCAGTAGCACTTGTTGCTGCCAATGCTGCTGCCTGTGCCGCTGCTTCGGTTGGGTAACAACTTCCAATGGTACCCACAGTTACTGTTGGTGCTTCTGTATCATTTATAGTTACGGTAAATGAACAACTAGTAGTACCACAAGGATTCGTTACTGTTACAGTTACATTAGTAACACCCACATTAAATGTACTACCACTGCCATCGCCACTACCACTTGCAGTTGTAGCACCAGTAAATGAGTAAGTAACTGTTGGAGCAGGTGTGCCTCCAGTTGTGGTTGTATAAGTAACTACCCTAGCACAAGTACCAGTTGTATTGCTTAATGAAATATTGCCTGGGCAAGTAATTGTTGGTGTAGTACAAGTTAAATTAACGGTTACGGAATCTAATCTTGTACAACCATTATTACCATACCCCATTGTTACATAATATTTGGTTGGAGCTGTTATTGGAGCACTGGTAATAGATTGTGTAGTGCCAGCACCTGGGCTCCATGTGTAACTGTTTGCAACAGGAGCTGCTAAAGTAGAAGTGCCATTGAAAGGAACAGATGGCGGAGTTGCAGTAACTGCCGACAAATCTCTTGGTACATCTACCGTTAATTGATAACCAGAACAACCTGTACCTGGATTCACTTCATGCACTACTACCACAATGGTTCCATTAGCTGGTATGGTTGCCTCCATAAAGCTGGTGCCAGGGAAAGAGGAACCTGGGTCTGCTAAATAATTTGTACAAGGTGCTGTTGGGTTAAAGCTACCCAAATATGCGACATTAAATAGGGTGGTACCACAATCACTCCTGAGACCAATAGTAGCACAAACCGGTACATTTCGGGGGTTGGTAATTGTATAACTGTCGTAGAATCGGGCACCAGTAGCAGTAAAGATGCCGGGGCAGGCTTTTGGAGCTGCACATGTTGATACAACTGCAAATCTATTTATTCTTCCTGTTTGTTGTGCATCGCCAGTAGCCAAGCTACCATTAAATACATAATCGGCCATGCTTACAGGGGTTGTATCGGATGTTGAACAGCCAAACTGATTGGTAACGATCAACCTGTAATTAGCCGATGAAGTTACCGCCTGTGTGGAAGTTGTTCCGCCAAAAGCAGTAAAGCTGTTTGGATTGGCTATCCCAGAGAGACCACTTTGCCATAAATAAGTATAGTTGGGGTCAACGGGGCCTGTAAGGGTGGTTGTACCAGGGCAGAATGTACCGCCACCAGCTAAAGTAAATGCTGCAGGGTTCACATTCACTGTAATCGTCATTGTATCCCTTGAAGGTGGACAAGCACCACTACTGATGGTCCACACAAATGTATATATACCTGCTGTTGTCAACCCGCCTATGTTTGTTGCAGGACTAGCAGGCGTAAAAATAATGGCCGTTGATGGACCACCTGGTACTTGAGACCAAGCCCCTGTACCTGTTGTAGCTGTATTAGCAGCCATTGTAGCTGTACCAGGACTGATACAAGCTGTTAAGTCTGGTCCTGCTGCAGAAGTAGTTGGCAAAGGATCAATCGTAATTGTTGTTCCTGCCGATGGAGCCGATGTACAACCACCACTAGTAACCTCCACAGTATAAGTTCCACCTGCTGTAACAGTGATTGAAGGAGTTGTTGCACCTGTTGACCATACATTTCCTGTAGCTGATGAAGAAGTTAAAACAACACTACCTCCTGTACAGAAAGTGGTTGGTCCACCTGCTGTAATAGTTGGTGTAGCTGGTAAAGGATTTACGGTAACAGTTGTTCCTGCTGAAGGAGCTGATGTACAACCACCAGTAGTAACTGTAACAATATAAGTTCCGTCTGTTGTAACAGTGATTGAAGGAGTTGTTGCACCTGTTGACCATATATTACCTATAGCTGAAGATGAAGTTAAAACTACACTACCTCCTGCACAAAAAGTAGTTGGGCCGCCTGCTGTAATAGTTGGTGTAGCTGGTAAAGGATTTACCGTTCCAGATACAGCTATATTTACTGCGGTTGCTCCACTAGACACAAGTGTTATATTTCCTGATGGAGTGCCTGTAGCAGTTGCTGTCATTCTTACATAAATAGTTGTAGAAGCTGCTGTTCCTCCTGATTGTGTTAGGGTAACTGAAGAGCCAAAACCACTACCAGAAGTTGTTGATATTTCAAAATCTGTAGGGGCAGTAATTATAATATTAGTAGTAAGTGCAGATCCAGAAACATCGACACTTTGTTCAGCAGAAGCTGAGCCAATGCAACTTGTAAAGACTGCAAGTGGCGTTCCTGTAACACTAATAGAAGGTACAAGTGCAGATAAATAATTACAACCCGTAGGCAATGTAAAGCCAGTACCATTATTTCTACTCCAATTTACTTGATTGTTTAAAGCGGCTCTTAAAGTAGCAATGGCACCAAGTGTTGCTGGATTTGTACAAGTACCATATTTAGCATTATCAAATTCTGTATTAATATCTCCCTGAGTTCCTATCCAAATGGCATTCACGCCTGTGGTTAAACCTGTAGGTAAAGCACTTGCATTGGCAGTATTTGCTGTACCATCCCATGCAGCCGCCGTAGTGGTTACTGGGTCAGCATTTGTAATACTATACACATTCATATGAATGCCACTAATAAATGTAGGTGATGCTGCAGTACCTCTATAAGCCAATACTTGATCTCCATTAATACCAAGGCTAAGTGCAGTACCAGTTACTGTACCAGCAGCCCCACCACCAGATTTTGTAGCTGTAAGACCAGCAATTTTTATTTCGGTTCCTGCAGTCATTCCTCCTGCAGGCGCCGTCCATGTAACCGTTTCTTCGCCTGCACGGAAAACATTGGTACTTAACCAACCATTATTGGTAAAATTAATTACCGTACCAACACCAATATTTTTTAATAAAACAAAAGAAAATTCATCAGAACCTGTTGAAGAATTATATCCACTAAATGCAATATCTCCAGCATTTAAAGTAGTAGCTGCAGCAGGCAACGGTGTTACTGTCCACGATGCTAAAACCGAATAAGCAGCTTGACAACTTGATGTACAATTTGCTCTTCTTCCTTCAATAAATATACTACCACTGCCAGCTGCTAAACCTGTAGTGCTAATATTTGAACCAGGAGTATATGGCAAATAAGTACCACCGCCATCCGTTGTATATCTATAATCTTCTGCACAACCTGTACCACCACTGCCTGCATTAAATGTAGCACTTACAGGTGTGCCATCAGCCACATTACTACCAGTTGGTGTTTTAACCAAAAGTGTAGGATTTACAGGTAAAATGGTAACCGTTAATGCAGCTGAATTTGAATTGGTAGAACCAGATCCGTTTGTGGCTACACAACGATACAAATTTCCATTTAAACCAAGTGCAGCTGCGGTAATATTTAATGTAGTGGTTGTTACATTTGAGTAAGTAGCATCATTTGCAAGATTAACAAAACCACCACCGTTATCAACTTGCCATTGATAAGTAGTGGCGCTTGTAGCTACAATAGTAAAACTAGTATTAGCCCCTTCACAAATACTACTTACGTTTGGCTGTGTAGTAATAGATGGTGATGCACCAATACCTAAATAAGAACAACCAGTAGGTAATACAAAACTTGGAATTACATTATTATCTTTTGTCCAATTGGCTGGATCATTTAAAGCTATTCTAAGGGTAGCAATAGGACCAAAGGTTGCAGGATTTGTACAAGTACCATATTGGGCATTGTCAAATTCAGAATTAATATCGCCTTGTACTCCTATCCAAATAGCATTTAATCCTGTTGTTAAACCAGTAGGTAATGCACTTCCATTTATTGTATTTGCAGTGCCATCCCAAGCGGCAGCCGTAGTTGTTATTGGGTCGCCACTAGTTATTGCATATACATTCATATGAATGGCAGTTATAAATGTAGGCGCTGCAGCTGTGCCACGATAAGCCAAAATCTGATCACCTGTAGTTGCTAAACTTAATGCTGTACCAGTTACTGTACCTGCAGAAGCTGCTGATGTTAAAGTAGAGGCAAGGCCACTGATTTTTATTTCTGTACCAGCTCCATAAGCTGCATTGCTCGTCCAAGTAACGGTTGTTTCTCCTGTACGAAATACATTGGTGTTCAGCCAACCATTATCTGTAAAATTGATGACTGTACCAGGCCCTATATTTCTTAATAACACAAAAGAAAAATCACTATTGGCAGTGCTAGAAGTATAACCACTAAATGCAATATCACCAGCATTTAAAGTGGTAGCACCAGCTGGCAAAGGGGTAACAATCCATGATGCTAATGCAACATAAGCCCCTTGACAAGAAGATGTACAATTTGCTCTTCGTCCTTCTATGGTAACTGTACCGCCAGCAGCAGCTAAACCAGTTGTACTGATATTTGAACCAGGTGTATAAGGCAAATAAGATGCACCTCCATTTGTAGTATATCTAAAATCATCTGCACAACCTGTACCGCCACTACCTACGTTAAAAGTAGCACTTACAGGTGTACCATCTGCAACAGTAGTTAAAGCAGGTGTTTTAGCAAGAAGTGTTGGGTTTACTGGCAAAGCTGTTACCGTTAATGTTCCATTATTAGAATTTGTAGAACCAGTACCATTGGTAGCAACACAACGGAATAAATATCCATTTAAACTAAACGGTGCTGCTGTAATATTTAAAGTTGTAGTTGTAACATTTGAGTAAGTAGCATCATTGCTAAGATTTGTAAAACCTCCGCCATTATCCGCTTGCCATTGATAAGTAGTAGCACCAGTAGCTACAATCGTAAAGCTTGTATTTGCACCTGTACAAATAGTATTATTAGATGGTTGCGTAGTAAATGATGGAGCAGGAATAGCTGATATGTATGAACAACCAGTAGGTAAAACAAAGCCCACTGGTTCGTTATCTGAAGTTTGCCATTTTGTTTGATCATATATTAAACCCTTTATGCTTGCAACTGTAGATAAATCTCCAGCACAAATAAAACGAGCATTATCTTTTTCAGAAGTAAAATTTCCTTGTGTACCAATCCAAATAGCATTTACGCCTGTTGTTAAACCTGGAGGCAATGCGCTGGAATTAGCGGTATTGGCAACACCATCCCAAGCAGCAGCAGTAGTAGTGGAAGGATCTGGAGGGTTGCCTACAGCATCATATACATTCATGTGTATTGCTGTTATAAAAGTAGGGGCTGCCACTGTACCTTGATAAGCAAATATTTGATCTCCATTTGCAGATAATGCAAATGCAGTGCCCGTAACTATACCCGCAGTACCAGCGCCTGATGCAAGGGAAGGTGCAGTGCCTACAATAGTAATTTCTTGCCCTGCAACTAATGCAGAGTTACTTGTCCATGTTAAAGTATTCTCTCCTGTACGAAATACATTGGTGCTTAGCCAGCCATTTTCTGTAAAATTTATTACAGTACCAGCTGTAATGTTTTTTAATAGCACAAAGGAAAATTCATCATTTACTGTAGGGCCTATTCCATGACCTATGTATCCACTAAAAGCAATATCTCCTGCTACTAAAGTAGTTTGTGCTTTTAAGGTATAAGTTGAAATAAACAATACTAAAAAAGCAATAAGAATCTTTTTTGTAACACATGTAATGTTTGTTGTCATGGCAGTAGTTTTAGATTTTCTAAATTAAAATTTTGAGCTAAAAGCTAAATACAATCAATTATTTATATTTCTGTTGTTTGAATTTATTTGATATTCTAATTTTGAATAAATATTGAAAAGCCTTACCTCTTTAAAGTATACAGGCTACTTACAATGATTATTATTTCTCAGGGGGGAGATTAAAAATAAAAGCGTTAGTTGAAGCAGTGCCAACAAAAGTTGGATTAAAAAGTATATAGCAACTGTTTTATAGAACTATATAAGTTTAAAATATCACTAGCTTCGTATTACGAAAATACAAAATAATTTAATAAACACATAAAAACAAATCTTTATTTAAATGAATCTCCTTCTTTAATTCCAAAGGAAGCCATTTTGCTGACACTAAAAAAACCTTCATTCGTATAAAAAATATTAATTCGTAGTTTTTTATTATCAATCGTTTTTACGATTAAGCCATTTTCTTTATCAAATGCCATTATGCTACCAGCTATTCTTTCATCATGATATATATCCCCTACAATTTCTACTTCTGTAATACCTATTTGCCAATCATTTATTAAACTACCTGCACCTTTATTCCACGGATTACAAGTATTTACAAGTCTTATAATTTTTGAAGCAGGCATTGTACTCCAATTAATAGTAAGGTCTTTTGCTGTTGGCATTTTGTAATATTTTGCCTTACTCAAATCTTGTTTTGTACTAGGAATAATACTACCATACGATAATATTTTAAATAAACTAGCTGCTTGCTTTGCACCTAAAAAAGCAAGCTTGGCTTGAAGTATGCCATAAGTGTCGTTTTCGTCAATGGTAATTTTTTCTTGCATAATAATATCCCCAGTATCTATACCTTCATCTACTTTGTGGAGAGTTACGCCTGCTTCAACATCATTATTAAGCATATGCCAGAGTATAGGTTGTGGGCCTTGGCATTGTGGCAATAAACCATAATGAAAATTTATAAAACCTCTCTCTGGTTTGCTCAATATTTCTATAGGAATAATAAAAGGAAAAGTCATCATTAAAACTACATTTGGCTTATGCTCATCTATTGCTTTGCTCAACTGGTTTTTGTACTCTTTTTTATCTAAAAGTAATAGTGGTACTGCCACTTCTTTTAACATGGGTTCAAGTATTGATTGCATTTCTTTGTTGCGCTTAGGAATGCCAATAGCAACCACTTTCTCAAAAAATAAAAACTCCTTTATGCCAGGAATGGCTATTGGGTTATTGCAAAGTATTAAAGCTTTAATATCGTTCATTTTTTATGTAACTAAATTTAAAAATTAAATACACAAATAAGTATTCTTCCAGCCAGATCCATCTGCATCTATATTTGTTTCTGCTTTAAATTTTGCCCAAGCAGCTTCTATATTTTCAATTTCATTTTCCAAAGCAATATCAAAACTGTTTTTATATGAAGCTAAATAAGCCGAGCCATAACTGTGATGCGATGCCTCGTCAATTTTAAAAAAACCTCGTGGGCTATCAAATTTTATTTGAGTAAGATTTTTTATAATTTCTGCGGCATTATTATTATCTAATTTGTGAAGTTTATAAATTGCATTTATTATTAGCCCAGTTTCCCAACCTAGCAAAGTAAAATAGTTCGCTTCTTTTTTTAATGCAGTCTTTATTGTTTCATTAAACAAAATATTTTCTTTATTGCTCAATGTTGAATGCCATGGTATATATCCATGAGCCGATTGGATGTTTATTTTATTCGATATTTTGTTTATCATTGATTCTTCAAACATCATTGGAGATAAAAATAAATCTAGTTGAAATTCTTTTTGTAATGATTCTATTTCTTCATAAAATTTTTCTGCTTGCTCAGCTGCAAATTGGCAAAGCAGTGTTTTTGTTTCAATATTTTCTTGCAGAATTTGTTTGAGAGGTTGAAGTGTAAACTCATCAATTTTTAAGTGCGTAATATGATTAAACGCAGGAACACCTCCATTTGTTTGATTACTGTTTAACATACAGTAACATTGGCGATAGCCAGCATCGTAATAAGACAATACATTAGCCGCATTTTTATTTTCGGTATTAGCTGCAAGAGCCCCTGTAAGCCAAGCATGAAAACAAAAATTGAGTGAGTGTGTGATAGTAGTGGAATGTGGTTGCCAGCTATCGGGAAAATTTGCTCCCATATTTACGACCAACATTATTTTATTAGACGCTGTAAACAATGGATGAAGCATTTCTGTTATTCTTATATCTGCTATTACAATTACTACATCTACATCATCTGCCAAAATCATTTTTTCGGCTTTGGTATATATCTCTGGTTCGTTTACACCAAAGCCAATATTATCAGTTACAATTTTTACATCATTAAAAATATTTAGTTGTTGTAGATGTTGTTTTAACCCACTTAATATATCTAACCCTAAGGAAGGATAAAGTGTAGAACGTGGCATTAATATTCCAAGCTGTAGCATTTTTCTATTATCGATTTTGGTTTGTTTTATTGCTGAAAGATAATAATAAAAATCCCTCTTCTTGTTTTTAAAAGAAGAGGGATTAATTTTTTATAAAGTTATTTAATCTCTACTAGGAAAAATACCTTCTACACAAATAATATAATTCATGCCAAGGTATGGAGGTAATTTATTGAAAGGTTGACCACCACCTGTAGGTGCTGTTGTAAGTGCTAATTGCGCAGGGGCCATACTTTGCAGTTCAGCTGCACCTGCATAAAAATTACCTGGCCCTATATAACGATTGAGAGGATCGGACCCTAAAGCACCATCGCCTGCTGCTTGAATATTTACAGTGCCTGAAATTGTATGATTATGAAATGGTATATTAGTTGATAATAATGTAACACTTGGTGTGCCTGACATTTCGCCAAGTTGAATAGCCGGCAAGCCTGGGCCTTGGCTATTTTGTGCACCCATAGCTATACGACCACGAAAATCAGGCATTCCAAATGTAGTTTGTCCATTGCCACCATAAGTAGTACCCACTAAAGCAAAAACTGCGGTCCATTGTGCTATAGATAATAATTGCCCATTGCACAATTGCCACCCCCTAGGAGCAAAGTTTCCTGCAAACATGCGTATTTCCGCTAATGTACCTTCCATAAAAATCGTTTTAATAGTTTAAAATAATTAGTCTCTACTTGGAAAAATACCAAACAGGCAAATGATATAATTCATACCCAGGTATGGTGGCAAATTAGAAAAAGGCTGGCTACCACCAGCCACACCCGATGTAAGTGCTACTTGAGCAGGTGCCATAGTTTGCAATTCGGCTGCACCCGCATAAAAATTACCAGGCCCAATATATCTATTAGAAGGATCTGATCCTAAAGCACCATCGCCAGCTGCTTGTATATTTACAGTTCCTGTTACAGCATGATTATGTGCTGGCATATTAGTAGTGAGCAGTGTTACTGTTGGTGTACCAGCCATTTCACCTAATTGTACATTTGGTAAACCTGGCCCTGTTCCTGTACCAAGTGCTACACGACCTCTAAAATCTGGTAAAGCAAAAGTAGTTTGCCCATTGCCACCATAAGTAGTACCTAAAAGTGCAAACAATGCTGTATTTTGAGCAATAGGTAATATTTGAGCATTACAATAAGCCCAAGTTCTAGGAGCAAAAGTTCCTGCAAACATCCGAATTTCTGCGATTGTACCTTCCATGACTGATAGTTTTTGGTTAAGAAAAGAATGAAGAAACAAATATATAAAAAAGAAAAGTATATAAAAAAAAATTAATTTGTAGTTTTTATTAAATATATTGCATCAGAGATTTTTATTTTTAACCAAAACCACTATACTCATGCAAACGAGAAGATCATTTGTAAAAAATAGCAGTATAGCCGCTACAGGCTTATTGGCTTTAAATCCTTTGCATAGTATTGCAAGCATCTTTAATGATACAAATACTTTAGCAGCAAATAAAAATAGCATAACAATTTTGCACACTGGCAATATTTTGCAACAGTTGCAGCCAATATCCAATAAAGGTTTGCACAACGGACTTGGCGGTTTTGAGCATATGGCTGCCATTATAAAATCTCAAAAAAATAAATATAGAAATGTTTTATTGTTAGATGCTGGCAATGCCACAAGCAATAAAACTGATGCGGCGGAAACTTTGCAACTTATGCAAAGTTTAGGGTACGATGCAGTAAAGGTTGCTGCTAACGAAATTAATTTTAATGCACAGCAATTAAATAATATTGGTAAAAAATTACCTCTGGTTTCAAGTAATTATAGTTTCGATTATAAATTAAATATACCTATTTTACCTTTTTCGATAGTACAAAAAGGAGCTTATAAAATAGCTGTAATTACTGCAGGGCAAAGAGTGCGCAATAAAATTATTAGTTTTAAAAATCCTATTGCCGAAGCAAATAAGCTAGCTGCATTATTAAAAAAAGATTATGGTTGCAACCTTGTGGTATGTATTTCCACCTTAGGTTACAACACAAAAAATACCAATAACGATATTGCCTTAGCAAATTCATCTACCTATATTGATGTTATAATTGGCGCAGATAATTTAATGATAACACCTGCTATTTTAAAAAATAAAAATAAAGAAGAAATTGTGCTAAACTATAGTGCGCCAAAAGGATTGGTACTTGGAAAATTACAAATTGAATTTGATGAAGAAGGAAATAAAAAAATGGTTCACTTCGATAATTTGATGGTGGGTACTGCAAACCAACGTTGGAAAAGAGAAACTGCATAATGCATGCCTAAACCAATTTATGTATTAGGCACTGGCCTTAGCCACGATGGCTCTAGCTGTATTTTAAAAGATGGCAAAATACTTGTTGCCATAGAAAAAGAAAGACTTACTCGTATAAAACACGATGGAGGAAGCGATGCTGCTACTGTTCAATATTGTTTAGATGCAGCCGGCATAAAATTGAGCAATATCGATTTGATAGTTCAATGTGCCAATTTTGAAAAAGATGAAATAAAAAAAAATCGTTTTAAAGGCGAGCGTATTTTTTATGAAGATGAACAAATTCCCTTTGTAACTATATCTCATCATTTAGCTCATGCTTATAGTGCAGTTGGCACTTCTCCATTTAATGAATGCGCTGTAATGGTGATAGACGGCTGCGGAAGTTTTTACCCTCAATGCGATGATTTGGCAAAGGCCTACATTCCCACACATGTAAATAGTTTGCCTGGCTTGTATGGAGAGAAAGACAGCTATTATTATTTTGATGGAAAACAATTGCAATCACTCTACAAAGATTTTTCTATTATTAATTTTTTGCAAAAACCAAATGAGGTTTACTTGCCCACATCTAACCACAGTATTGGTGGCTTGTATGCTATGGCAAGCAATTATTGTCTTGGTAGTTTTGATGATGCTGGCAAACTTATGGGGCTTGCGCCTTTTGGTGAAGATGGTATTTATAAAACAGCATTATTTAATTTACAAGATGGAAATGTTTGGGTAAATGAAGAAGTGATGAGGCAACATTTTATTTTTCCTATGGATGAGATTTCGCATCCCTTCAAAAAAAATTTTCAACATTATGCCAATATTGCTAAATGGGTACAGCAAGAAACGGAACGAGCCATATTGTATTTATTTAAACATCGGCTAAACTTTTTTCCTCACCAAAATATTTGTTATGCTGGTGGTGTAGCATTAAATGCAGTAGCCAATTCTAAAATTTTACAACAAACAGGTATAAAAAATTTATACATAGAACCAGCAGCAGGTGATAATGGATTGGCTATTGGATGTGCTTATTATGGATGGATGGAAGTTTTAAAAAAAGAAAAAGTGCTTCATGATGGAAGTACATGTTTTGGAAAAAAATATGACGAAGGGTCGATAGAAAAAGCCTTGATAGAATTTGGTAATAATATCGTTTACCAAAAAGAAAATAATACAAAAGATGCATTAGAAATTGTAACTAATGAACTATTGAAAGGAAAAACAGTAGCTTGGTACCAGCAAGGAGCTGAGTTTGGGCCAAGAGCATTGGGTAGAAGAAGTATATTAGCAGACCCAAGGTTAGCCAATATTCAGCAACATATTAATGCCAATATAAAATGCAGAGAAGATTTTAGACCCTTTGCACCTGTGGTTTTATGGGAAGATAGGCACGAATATTTTGAAGAAGGTATAGAAAGCGAATACATGATATTGATAGATAAAATAAAACCAGAATGGAAAAATATAATGCCCGGCATTGTGCATGTAGATGGTACTTGCAGGGTACAAACAATAAAAAACAAAGAAGAAAGTTTGTATAAATTATTGGAGGTATGGAAAGCAAAATCTGGGATATCTGTTTTGCTAAATACTTCGTTTAATAAAAAAGGAATGCCAATTATAGAAACACCTAGCGAAGCAATAAAGTTTTTTTATGAATCTGCTTTAGATGTATTGGTAATGCATAATTTTATTGTGTATAAAAAATAATGAGATGATAAAGTATTTGCAACTTCCATTTTTATTTGATGTACCACAGTTGCAAGCAGCAGTACATGCATTAAATGAAACAGCTTGGCAATTGCATTTTCAAGTAAAACATTACCATGGAAACTGGAGCGCAATACCACTAAGAAGTATAGGAGGCGATGAAAAAAATGGATTAATTTCTCCCAACGAAAATGCTGAATATGCAGATACTGTTTTTTTAAAACAAAGCCCTTATTTGCAAAATGTATTACAACAATTTAAATGCCCTATGCTGGCTGTACGTTTATTAAAACTGAGTGCTGGCACACAAATACACGAGCATAAGGATGGCGGCTTATGTGTAGAAGAAGGCTTGCTGCGCTTGCATATACCCATTGTTACACATGAGCAAGTAGAATTTTATTTGGATAGCGAACCGCTTTTTTTAGCAGAAGGTACTTGCTGGTATTGTAATTTTAATTTGCCTCATGCATTACACAATAAGAGCAATGTAGATAGAATACATTTGGTAATAGATGCAAAAGTAAACGATTGGGTAACTAAACAATTTTCGTTGCCATCTATTATTAATAAAAAAGAAATAGTAGATGCTCCTCGGCATACTAATGAAGAATTACAACAAATTATTTTTCATTTAAAACAACAGAATACTGATGTGTCTCTAAAGCTAGCAAAAGAAATGGAAACACAACTAAAGTAGTTACACATCTGCCCACATTCTAAATAAATTACTATGGGTTTGTAATAATAAATTTGTAGCAGGCGCATCTGGCGCTTGCTGGCACAACGCACTGTGAACTTGGTTTAATTGAAATAATATTTCTCTTTGCTCTGGAGTTTTTACATTGCTTTGTATCCATGTAACAGCCGCTAAACGCTCGCCACTTTTTATTTCGTTTACACAATGCAAATACTGGCAAGGGTATAAAATGGCATCGCCTTTAGCCGGTTTAAAACTAGAAATATTTCCTGCTTGTTGTATTAATAATTCTCCTCCTTCATAAGTAGCTGGGTCACTCAAAAAAATGGTCATAGCCAAATCTGTTCTAATAGTTGGATTACCCATTATTGGACTATCTACATGCCAGCCATAATATTTTCCTGTATTGTATTTACTTATTACAAATGGGTAAACTGATTTTGGTAAAACTGCAATATTAAACAAGGGGCTACTTTGTATAGCAGTATTTAAAATAGATTGTATTTCTTTTAATACATCATTTGCTGCATCTATTTGCAAATTGCTTTTTACATTTTTGGCAGCCATCCTTGCAGTTAGTTTTCCATCTACAAAATTTGCATTTGTTGTAAGCGTTTCTATTTGCGCTATTTCACTTTCTTTTAAAAGTTGTGGAATATGTAAAAAATATTGACTCATGTATTGATATTTCTTGAGCCATAAAAATAGTTATTTTCAACCCTAAGCAATAGATTTTTTTATATATCTTTTTTAGGTTATATTTGGACAAGCCTTATGATTTTCGCTACATTATTTTTAATTTAAAATTAATAAAATGGAATTAACTTATACTAAGAAGTATTTACTGCTAATTTGCTTTATTATTTTTGGTGTAAATATTGCAAAGGGGCAAACTACTTTAGCAAAAGGGGATATTGCTTTTACTGGCTTTGTTGGAAATGGAGCTTCAGCAGCAAACGACCAATTTTCTTTTGTACTTTTAAAAAATATTATTATAGGAACAGTTATCAATTTTACAGATAACGGTTGGTTGAGAACATCATCTACAACAGGATCTTTTCGCTCTGGCGAAGGCACAATTACATGGACAAGTAACGCTGCTTACCCAGCTGGTACAGAAATAAAAATGGATGTTAATATAGCTACTCCTTTTACAACTACTGCCACATATGCTTATTATGCCTTTGGTACACCAACAATAAATGGCTCTGCTGGAACTGCTACTGGAAGTACTGCAGCAGC
Organism: Ferruginibacter sp.; assembly: GCA_043729825.1. Lineage (GTDB taxonomy): Bacteria > Bacteroidota > Bacteroidia > Chitinophagales > Chitinophagaceae > Ferruginibacter. The sequence continues at coordinate 32,965 of JAYTLA010000008.1, read as the reverse complement.
AACATTTTCGTTTAGTGCTAATGGGGATGCAATTATTGCTTATCAAGGTACAGCCGCTTCGCCTACGTTTATTAGCGCAATACAAATGAATGTTTATTCAGTAGCCACAGGAATTGCAGGTGTGCCTGGCGGAGACGCAGTTACAACAACTACTGCAGATTGGGATGGCGCTTTCTCTAATACAAATGCAAGTGGCTTACCAGCTCTTACATCCGTGAGTGCAAATAATTTTCTTACCAATGGTGTCGATGCTATTTGGATTCCTGGTACAATTGCTGCAGAAGTAGATAATACTCGCTTTAATTGTTCTGGTCCGCTTACAACAATTGCACAAGTAAAGACTTTATTATTTACAGTTGCTAATTGGACAACTTCTGATAATATACCTGCATTTACCTTACCTACTAGTTGTAATTTTTTAGGGCTTGTACTCCCAATCAAACTCATCAGCTTCCAAGCACAAAATATATTAACTGATGTACAACTTAATTGGAGTGCTACCGAGCAAACAGATTTTAGTCATTTTGAATTGGAGCGTTCTTTTGAAGGAATCGATTTTAGATATTTAGCTACCATAGCAGCTTTGCCTGGTGCTGGCAATATTGATTACGCTTATACAGATAAAGCGGTATTAAAAACAAATGAAGGTACAATTTACTATCGTTTAAAAATGGTAGATATAGATGGAAAAATAACCTATTCCGATATTGTAAAACTAAGCAATGGCAAACCAAAAGATTTTGAAATAACCAATTTCCCAAATCCTATAATTGGGAACAAAATTAATTTTGCATTATTAACAAAGACAAACCAACGAGCATTATTTTCTATTACAGATTTATATGGAAGACAGTTGTATATAATGCAGCAGAATTGCAATGCAGGGAGGAATCAAATTTCTTTTCCAGATAACTTTTCGTTAGCTAGTGGTGTTTATTTTTTAAATATTCAGTTAGATAATGAACCCAAGAAAAGTATAAAGTTTGTAAAAAATTAATTGTACAAAATAATTATAATAGCTAATAAATTTTTTTTAGATTTATTAGCTATTTTTATTTATGGTTATTGTAATTTAAAAATGGTAAAAACCAAAGCATAATTGTTGAAGATGAATAACTCTTTTTTAGATGATGCGCAATTAAGATCATAACATATTGTTTAAATACCTTTAATACTCAATCTTGTTCTCCTGTAAATTAATATCAAAAAATGGGCAACGAAATTTCTTTAGCATCATCAGAAGAAATGGGAAGTATAGGTGTAAAGCACTTAAAACGCTATTGGCAAAAATGCCAATTAAAAAAAGCAAATGCTATAGATCCAAATGCATTTGCAGAAGAATGGAACAATGATATTACGCTATTAGCAGTACTAGGCTTGGGATTATAGAGCAAACAGTAAAATATATTTATAATACTTCCCAAGATTTTGATGGTTTTGAAAAATGGGTTTTATCAATAAATAACCAATTGTTAGATATTGGAAAAATAAAAACATTTAATATTTCTATTGCTGCTGATTTTTCACCAATTAGTAATGAAATAGAAAACGTACTTACAATAACTGATATAGATTTTTGGGAAGAAAATGGATACATCATTATTAGAAACGCTGTACCAATAAATGATTGCAAAGCTACAGTAAATTTAATTTGCAATTTTTTAGAGATAGATGAACATGAAGCATCAACATGGTACAAGCCTAACGAAAACAAACAAGGCATAATGGTACAATTATTTCAAGATGCACAGCTAGAAAAAAATAGACAATCTATTAAAATTCATAAAGCATATGAGCAACTTTGGCAACGAAATGATATTTGGGTAAATGCAGATAGGGCAGGGTTTAATCCACCAGAAACAAGTGATTGGAAATTCCCTGGACCAAAACTACATTGGGATGTAAGTTTGGCGCAGCCAATTCCATTTGGGTTGCAGGGTATTTTATATTTGACAGATACAAAAGAAAACCAAGGTGCATTTTCATTGGTACCAGGCTTTCAAAATAAAATAACAACTTGGTTAAATGAACTTCCCGAAATAGTAAATCCAAGAAATGAAAATTTATATGCGTTAGGTGTAAAAGGCATAGAAGCAAATGCTGGCGATTTTATTATTTGGCATCAGGCATTGCCACATGGCAGTAGTATAAATACATCTGATAAACCACGTTTTGTACAATACATAAATTATGCACCAATAGATGCAGAGGTAAGAGATAAATGAATTTAGTGCTTACGGCCTCAACCAATGCAACATTGCTGGGTATGCAGGCTTTCCTTGTTCTTTTGCATTTTTTTCTTCTAATGTCATACCTACCCATTGCAACATAGGCACACCAAAATATTGTTTGTTCTCAAAATTTTCTGCAATGCTACTTCCCCCACCTTTATATCCATCATCATGAAAAACAAAACGAGAATCCATTCCTAAATGCACACATACTGCATAGCTCCAAGCAATGGTCATCATTTCTTCTGCTTCTCTTTGTGGGCGCAATGCAATATCATGTTCATTTAATGTAGCTCTATCTTCTGGCGGCACTACAGCTAAATGCCCTGCCTCATGTAAAATATCTCCTGGGTATTTTAATTTTTCTTTATCAATAATAAGACCACCGTTTTCAATACTAATACCTGGTAAAAAACAATCTGTTTCTATATTGCAGTACTGAATACTGATGCCAATAGATTGTAAAAATGAAATAACGCTATCCAAATTATTTTGTACTTCAATACTATATTTTATCATTCTTCTTATTTCTTAAAAACATTAAATTAATCAATAATTTTTTTAAAAGAAAATCCTGGATGTTTATCAATATTATACTTTATTTTAAATGTTAAGGGGAAATGTAAATTGTTTATTTGAGCAATGGTAAAAGGAACTGTTAAGCTCGTTTCATTATAACACAATACTATATTTTTATACAATCTAATATACGTTAATAGTGATAACTCAGAAAATTTATTGTCAGGTTTTGAAGAGATTTTTAAAGTAATACCATCAGAAAAAATGGGCAATTTATTTTTATTCTTATTTAGCCCAAACGCTGTACTGGCATTAAAATTTACCAATTCTTGAATACATTCATGTTCAAACATTTTGGTTTCGCTTTTACCCTTATATGCAAAATCTACCTTGATAGATTCTGGAATTATTGTTACATCTGTTTTGCATTGCTCCATTAAATTGCTAATGATACTTATTTGTGGTTCTTTGTCTAAGGCAGGTTTCATAGTTTCAGAAACTAAAATATCTACTTGGTTTTTATCTTTTAAACTATACGTACTTGCATCGGTTTGTATTACATCTACTATATAATTTTCTATCTCCAATTTATGTATTATTTTTTTTAAATGCAGTATGCTTTCTTCATTTATTTCAAGTAAAATAAATTGAACCTGCTCTGCAGTAAAAATAGTAGTAAGTGGTATTATAAGGCTTGCAAATGGTCCGGTGCCTGCATATAAAACAATAACAGGTTTAGCATTTATTGCTATCTTATCTTCAACAGCTTGTTTAATAGCCAATATGAAATTTCTTGTTCGTATAAAATCTATGATACAAAATGCTGCAGCATCTGTAGATACAGCTAAGCCAAAATTTGTTTGAATATGCTCAAGTTTTTTATCATAGTCGTTTTTAATGCTAGATAAATTATTGAAATAATGATACAATTCATTTGCGGCATCCCTTGCGTTGCTGTAATTAATGGGCTCAGCAATTAATTTTTCTGTAATTTTTTTTAATGTAAATGGCATTAATTTTTATCTATTAAATTATTTTACTACAGGCATTGAGGCACTTTCATCAACCCATAAATCTTTGTATTCATCTTTCCAATCAAATTTAAAACGGCGATGACTCCATAAATAATTTGCGGGATCTTGCTGTATCGTTTTTTCTAAAATGTCTCTGTAAAGATTTGTAAGTTGGCCTTCTTCTGTTTTACCTCCTGCTTCACAAAGAAGTGTTGCATCAAATTGATAATGCCCTCGTTTTATTTTTTTAAAACCAACATAAACTACAGCTGCATTGTTTTTAATAGCTCCTTTTTCGGGGCCAGGAACAAATGGTGTTGGGCACCCAAAAAAGTTTAACCAATAACCGCTTGCAGGGTTACTAGGGTTTTGGTCTGCAGCTAATGCAAGCATATATTGGTTTTCAAAAACTGTGTGCATTTTGTTTTTAAAATCAGGTGCGCTTATTAAAATAGTACCGTATCTCCGTCTAAAATTTAAAAATATTTTTTCTATAGCCTTGTTTGATATGGGTCCATAAATACCTACAAACGGAATTTTTAAATTCATAGCAAATAATAAATTTGCATATTCCCAATTAAACTGGTGCCCTGCCATTATATTTATATTATATCCTTTATCAATTAAACTATTTAATAAATCAAAATCGCCTGTGCTTCTTTTTAATAATTGTTTTTTAGTAATAGAAATAAATTTTAGAGATTCAATAAAGTTATCGGTAAAATAGCGGTAGAATTTTTTTGCAATTTTTTTTCTTTCTTCGTCTGTCTTTTCGGGAAATGCAATTTTTAAATTATTGAATACAATATCTTTTCTATACTTCACAATATGAAATAATAGAAAAGCAAAAAAATCGCTAATGCCATATAAAATAAAAAATGGCAACAATGAAAATAAATACATTATTGGGTAAATGATGTAGTACATGTTTTAATAAATATGCTGCAATTTATGATAGCAAATTGTTTTAACCATAAAACATAATCTAATACATAATCTAATACATAATCTATTGCATAATAAAAGATGAATATAGATATAAGGATGAACGGAGCGTCGCCACTGCTGTTCCATATAGCTGCTTCTTTGTTCGCTCAATAATTATTTTTGCAAAAAATAATTATTGGGTGTTATCATAAAATTGTATTCTGCAATATTGTTTGTTTGTTTGGAAAATCTGTATTGAAATGTAAACCTCTGCTTTCCTTGCGCAGCTCGGCACTTTTTATAATGAGGTACGAAACGGTAATCATATTTCTTAATTCACAAAGCTGTGGTGATACTGCGGTACGTTCATACAAATATTCTGTTTCTTCATGCAGCAAATCTATTCTGCGATTGGCTCTGTGCAAGCGCTCATTGTTGCGCACAATACCCACGTAGTCGCTCATGAGGAGTTTCATTTCTTTCAAGCTCTGTGTTATCAAAATCATTTCCTTTGGAGCAGTTGTGCCTGCGGCATTCCAATCTGGAATTTTGTTTTCTAAAGAAATGCTAATGTTTTCTTTAAAAGATTGTAAAGTATCAATAAATGCTCTATGCGCAAAAACCATGGCTTCTAATAGAGAATTGCTGGCAAGCCTATTTGCACCATGCAAGCCTGTACTTGCGCATTCCCCAGCAGCGTATAAATTTTTTATGCTTGTTCTTGCATGTTCATCAGTTTTTACACCACCACAACTGTAATGTGCTGCAGGAGAAACTGGGATCATATTTTTTGCCACATCTACACCAATGCTCAAACACTTTGCATGTATGTTTGGAAAGTGTTCTTTAAATTTTTCTTGATTCATATGGGTACAATCCAAATACACAAACTCAGTACCATTTATTTTCATTTCATTATCTATGGCTCGTGCCACAATATCTCTTGGTGCTAAATCTTTTCTTGCATCATAGCGCTCCATAAATGCTTCACCATTTGCATTGCGTAAAATACCGCCATCGCCACGTACAGCTTCCGTTATTAAAAATGAATGGCCTCTCACGCCAGCTTCGTACAAAGCCGTTGGGTGAAATTGTATAAATTCAATATTTTCTATTCTGCCTTTTGCCCTATACACCATAGCCACACCATCTCCTGTGGCAATGGCAGGGTTTGTTGTGCTGCGATATACTTGTCCGTTTCCTCCGGTGGCAAGCAAAGTAATGTCGGCGGTTATTTTTTCTATTTTATTGCTGGCAAGGTTTAAAACATATACGCCATAGCACTCAATATCGGGTGTACTTTTTGTAACCAAATACCCGAGGTGATGTTGTGTAATAATATCCAACACAAAACAATGGCTTATTAAATTAATGTTGTTACATTTTTTTATGGCCTCTAACAAAGCTCTCTCCATTTCTTTTCCTGTAACATCTTTGTGATGCAAAATTCTATTTTCGCTGTGGCCACCTTCTTTGCCGAGTCTATAATCCCCATCGGGGTCTTTATCAAAATTTGCACCCCAAGCTATGAGTTCGTTTATTCTTTCTACACCTTCTTTTACTACAATCTCTACTATATCTTTATTGCAAAGTCCATCGCCTGCTATCAATGTATCTTCTATGTGTTTTGCAAAACTATCTTCACTAAAATTGGTAACCCCTGCAATGCCGCCTTGGGCGTACTTTGTATTGGTTTCGTCGCTTTGTGTTTTGGTAAGAATGGTAATTTTTTTATCGGGCATTTCTTGTGCCAGCTTTAGCGCATACGTAAGCCCTGCTATGCCTGAGCCAATTACTAAAATATCTGTTTGCATGAAAATTATTTTATGATGATATTAAAACCAGTACAACAGAAATGGTCTTAATATTGGTACAAAGATAAAAATTATAACTGGAGGAATAGTTAATATACTTTTCTAATCAATTTTAGAAAAGGAAATAAAAAAATGCCCTACATTTTACTAAGAGTATAATCTTATTCCCCTGGATGATATTTTCTCTCCGCATTTTTCTCCACATCTTCTTTATAAAACAATACCTCTTTAAATTTCCCCTTTGTGTACATTTCCAATTGATCTGTAAAGTGAGGTGATGATACATTGCCACTATTGCCGCCGGCTAACAAAGATTTGGCTTTTATTTTTTTGCCAAACTCTACAGCACAAATAAAACTATTGCCAGCTACACCATATCTTTTTTTTGTGCCTTCGTAATATTTGCTATTGTATGAAGGTAGCATACCCCAAAGCGCAGATGCAAAAGCTACAGGGTAACTTGACTCATCATCATTGTACTGCTGATTAATATCGGATGAAATTCTTTGGTAACGATTAATTTCACCCCAAGCCATTTGCCACTTCCCCCATTTATTTTTTAATTCATTTACAACTTCTAATAAAGGCAAGAGCATTTCTTTTGTAGTAGCGGAAGCTGCAAATTTCTTGGTGATTGCCACTTGATCTGGTTCGCCTTCACCAATATAAATTTTACGAATGGCCGCATTTAATTTTTGCGCCCATTCTATGGCAAGTGATGTTGCTACTGAATTTTCTGCAACTCGATAATCCCAATTTCTTAAAATGTCAATCGGTTCTTTCAGTTGTGTAAATAAACTATCTTTTGGTGAAATATTTTTGTCGTATAAGTTTACAAGTGCTGGAATCAATACCTGGAATGCACTTAAATAAGTATCGTAACCAGTAGCAATCGTTTTATCGATGGTGAAATTATTTTGACTGCCCAATAATTTTGCGGCATTAAGGCCTCTAAAATTTTCTCCATCTGGCGCCAAATAGTTAGGATAATTTGCTTTTTGGGGACTGCTAATTCCTGAAACGGTGTATGGTGTAGAGTTGCAATTTTGTATCCATCCGCTAGCAGGATTATACACATGCACAATTTCATCTAGTGTGTGTAAACCTTTCCATTCTGTTGCAGGGTTTGTGCCATCTACGGCTTTGCTCCAGTTTATTGTTGCATCTCTACGAGGCACATAATTACCATGCCAGTAAGCAATATTGCCCTTGTCATCTGCAAACACTGTATTGTTAGATGTGTTAGCAAGCAACGACATATTTTTTTTATAATCTTCCAACCCTTTGGTTTTGGTACGCAAAAAACTTTGCATCAAACTTTTTAAAGAACGGTTATAGCCTCGTACACTTATCCATTTATTATTTTGACTGCCCATAATTGGCCCATGATGTGTGTAGTATGTAGTAATAGTTTTTGTCTGTATCGCTTCACCTTTTTTGTAATGTAGGGTTATTAATTTTTCTTTAATGGGCAATAATTTTTTATTGTATTCGTAAAAAAGCTTGCCATTATTTTTTACTATTTTTTCTATATACATGTCTGCAACATCTACAGCACTGCTTGTATGCATCCATCCGCAATGCTCGTTAAAACCCTGGTACACAAAAAACTGCCCCCATGTAACAGCACCATACACATTCAAACCTTCATTGCTTGTTACATGCACTTCGGGTCTAAAATAAAATGTTACATGTGGGTTAATATACAAAATGGCATTCCCCGATGTTGTTTTAGATGGTGCTATGGCAAAGCCATTGGAGCCAGTTGTATTTTCTTCAAATACTTTTGTTTTTGCAACAATAGGCGCTTTACCTTCTAAATAAAAATTATTTACATCCGCTTCTGTAATGCTGCCAGTGCTTATGGCGCCAATGCTACCGTCAGTCCATAGGAGTGGGTACCATGGCTCAAAGTGGTGTAGTAGTGTTGGTTTTGAGGTTGGGTTTTTATACATGTAAAAATTTATACCGTCCGCATAAGCGTTCAATAATTTTTTTAACCACACTGGAGCTTTTTTATAATCTGCCACAGCATCTGCCGAATCAATAATGAGTTTTATATACAAATCGTTTTGTAAAAAAGCTGCTCCTTTTACTTCGGCCGTACGACCAAGCTTTTCAATATAATTTAATTCTACTCTTTTAAAATCATCTTCGCACTGCGCATACAATAAACCAAAAACGGCATCTGCATCTGTTTTGCCATAAATATGTGGTACGCCCCAATTGTCTCTTATGATAGTAACATTTTGCGATTGCTTTTGCCATCGAGCAATTTCTGTTGAGGAAAAATGTTGTGCGGTTAGTTGTAGAGGAAATAGTAAGAGGAAGAAATATTTTTTCATAACTCGTTTTTTAGCAGTGTGAATGTAGGTTTCTTTTTCTAAAAAAAATCTTTTGCATCAATTGCTTTTGCTACTGTACCAATGCTGTATTGATTTGGTTTTAATCCGTTGTTGGTAACCAAAGTATAGAGAATTTGTTTTTTAGTGTTGCTAATCTTTCTAAATTTTTCTATCATTTCATTTACTACTTCCATTTCTTTTTTAGTAAGTTCATATGGCGTATTGTAGTATTTCATTTCGCAAATATTAATTACATTGTCAGCTCTATCTATTAACATATCTATTTGAAAGCCGTTGTTTTCAGCATCTGCTTTTTGGTAAAAAGATGGTGTGGTATAATACATACCCGATATGCCTAAAGCTGCCGCTAATTTATCTTTGTGGCGCATACAAATATTTTCAAAAGCATAACCTGCCCACGATTTGTATGAAGCAGATTGACTAAGTGCTACAAAACTTCCTTTGCCTTTTTTATCAGGGTTAAAATGAAAATAAAATGCTGTGTATTCATCAGTAAGATGAAAAAGGGTGTTTTGTATTTTTTTACCAAAAGGAATATAGCTTTCTATAAACGAACACTCCTCCAGTTCGGTAAGTATTTTAGTAAGCCCACCTCCATTTTCAATTTTTGTATTTTCTATAATTTCATTTCTAGTTATGCCTTTCCTTTTTTTTGCAATAGCTTTTACTACTGCTTCGTAAGCGGTATAGTTGTCAAACAATGCCCTGTATAAATTTTGAAATTCATTTTTTAATTCACCCGCAGGATTAAAAAGTAGGTCATCTATATTTTGAATGGCAGACTTTTCAAAACTAAGTTGCTCCAAATAATATGGTATGCCTCCTAGCGCCATATACATTGTCATTATCTCGTTCTTTGTCCATTTTATGCGTTTCCAAAGTAGAAACTTTTCGGTTTCGGCAAGGGTAAACGGTATCATTTTAAGGTGTCGTGTTACTCTGTTGTGCAAGCCCGCAGCATTGTTCATAATGTTTTTCAACATCCATGATGTGGCTGAGCCGCATAGTATCAATATTAGGTTTTGATCAGTCATCCAATCGTTCCAATGATACTCTAATGCTGCTAAAAAACCTGAGCGATGGTTATCAAGCCAAGGCACTTCATCTAAAAACACAATGCGTCGTTTTTTTGTGCTTACAGTGTTCAAATATGTTTTTAATTGCCCAAAGGCTTGCATCCAATTTGCAGGTTTTTCAAAACTATTTTTGATTGATGCTTGCGTAAGTTTCAAAGCCCATTGCGCCAAATGTTCTTCGGTAGTAGTTAGTTTACCACCTGTAAACTGAAAATCCATTTTTGAGCCGTAGGTATTTTTTATAACAAAGGTTTTACCTACTCGCCTTCTTCCATACACCATTACAAGGTCTGCATTTGTATTATCTATTAATGCATTTAGTTTAGCTATCTCTATTTTTCTGCCTACAATTATTTTGTCGCTCATAAAATATTAGTGTTTTTTCACTAAACAAATATAAACACTTTTAAATAATTACTCGCTTAAACTAGCTATTTTTATACAGTTTAAGCGGGTATTAATTTTTTATTAGTCGCTTAAACTATATATTTTAAAGTAATTTAAGCGAATAATAATTTTAATAATTTTTGTTAAAATATACATTATTAACTTATTAAAAAAATGCATTTTTCCATTTTAAGTTGAATGTTAAAAATACAACTGCTTAAATTTAAATATTAATTCAGTAGTTGTAAAATAAATATTCTACTATTTTTCAATTACCTTAAGCAATCTTAAAAAATTACCGCCTAATATTTTTCGTATATCTTTTTTACTATAACCTCTTTCTACAAGTGCTTTTGTTATTAGCGGGTATGCTGTTACATCATCTAATTGTTGGGGCAAACTATTTACACCATCAAAATCGCTGCCCAACCCTACATGGTTTACGCCTATTAGTTTTACAATATAATCTAAATGGTCTATGAGCATGCTTAGTGGTGGCCGCATATTTTTCACTTCGTCAGGATATTTTTCAAATAAATATACTTGCATAAAATATGGCTCAGGATTTACTTTTAAAAGGGAATCCATTTCTGTTTTGTGTTTTATAGTAAAAGCATTGCTGCGTTTTTCAAAAGTAGAATCTACAAAACCGCTATAAAAATTTAAATGAATAACACCCCCATTTTTACCCACTGCTTTTATTTGTTCATCTTTTAAATTTCGCCTATGTGGGCATAGCGTAAATACGCAACTATGACTAACTAAAACAGGTTTCGTAGTTGTATTGATAGCATCCCAAAATGTTTGTTCGCCTACATGGCTAAGATCTACCAACATGCCTAAGTCATTCATTTTTCTCACGACTTGTTTTCCAAAATCTGTAAGGCCTTTGTGTTTTAGTGAATCTGCCTTGGTGGTTTCATCGAGTGCAGATGTAGCCCATGGGGTAGAATTATTCCAAGTTAGCGTCATATATCTTACACCACGATTATACAATGCTTCTAATTTATTCAAATCATTTTCTATCATGTGGCCACCTTCTACACCAAACAATGTGGCCAACTTTTTTTGTTTTACAGCTTTCACAATATCGTTTACAGATGTTGACAATATCATTCTTGATGAATTGCGATTTACCCATGCCATTACGGTATCCATTTCTCTATTGGCCCATGCATAAGGGTTTTGCTTTAGCCCATCGCACCAAATAGAAAAAAATTGTGCGTCTATACCGCCTTGCTGCATGCGTTGTAAATCGGAATGCGTTTTTGTTTTTAAATTATCGTCAAAGCTTACGCCTTTTTCAATAGCGGTTGTAGGTATGTCGTTGTGCGTATCTATTAAAATAGCATTAAAATGAATTTTTTCGTACGATTGTGCTGTTGCAAAAAAGTAATTACACAATAGTAAACTTATAATGATTAATTTTTTTCGCATAATAGTTTTATAAAATGATTAATTGTTTTTGCAATACCAATCCCTTTACTTCAAATATGTATTTATCCAATCAATCCAAAGTCTATCTCTTTCCATTTGTGTTACTGGGTCACTGGCATTATGGGCTGGTATTGGCCATCCAATAAATTTTGCAAGCGTGCCATTATCTATTAAAGTATGGTATAATTTATATGATTGTGAAATGGGAACCCTCGGGTCGCCTGTATTGGCAAGTATTAAAGTAGGTGCTTTAATATTTTTAGCCTCTGTAATGGGAGATTGCTCCACATATTTTTTCATATTATCGCCTACCCATGGCGAACCTCCAATAGCCGTTGCACGACCAACATTGCCATCACTTAAATTATATTGATCTACCCAATCTGTAACCGCAGCCCCTGCTACAGCCGCTTTCCATCCAGCATAATGCCCAGCCAACCAAACCGTCATATAGCCACCATACGACCAGCCACTCACAGCAATTTTATCGGAATCAATCATGCCAGTAGATTTTAATTTTTCTAATCCTGCCATTACATCACGACCTGGTCCTGCTCCGGCATCTTGCACTATAGCTAATTTATATTCACTACCCAAATTATCACTGCCTCTATAATTGGGTTCAAATACAAAGTAACCTTCGTTAGCCAACAATTGAGCAAATCTAGAAAACTGATCTACCGATGCGGAATTTGGTCCTCCATGAATTACCAAAACCAAGGGATATTTTTTTCCTTTTTCGTAGTTTGTTGGATAGGTTACAACGCCGCAATGTTTCCAACCATCATTTTCCCATCTAATGGTTTCTGTTTTACCCAAAGACATTTTACTTACTTCATTATTAAAGTCTGTAAGTTGAATAGGTTTTGAAGTAGTCGATGATAAATAATATAATTCGACTGGTTTGTTTGGTTCAGTACCCGTAAATGCAATACCACCGTTTTTGTTAATAGAAACATCAATCCAGAAAGACCAAGATGGGCAAACATTTCCTAAATCGATGGGCGTAGATTTACCATCTGAAGTCATTGTCCATAAAGAAGTTTTATTATCATTATGCCCACCTACTAAAAAAGTTTTATTGTCGGGCATCCAAGCAGACAGGTATAGATCTCTATTTATTGCTGAAGAAATTGATTTGCCTTCTCCGCCGGTTGCATTGGTTACCCATATTTCATTTATATTTTCATTGATACCGGCTTTTTTATACCAATAAGAAATTTTACTGCCATCTGGTGAAAAATTTGGATACGATTCCAGCTTTGTTCTTGTTGTTAATTTTTTAAAACTTGAATCTGAAACGGAAACCGATTCAATGGTTCTTTTTTGTCCATCGCCCGAATAAGGCGATACTACTTTTACAAACAAAATATTTTTTCCATCAGCAGACCACGAAAGTGGAGACGAAGGTGCACCAGGTGGAATGGTTACTGGCAAACTCCAATCTCCCTTTGTTAATCTTTTTGATTCAGCAGTAACGGTATTTACTAACCAGATATGAGATGGTAATGGCTTGCTGTTTAAAAACATATCATTATTGGATATTTCAAAATCGGAAAATCCTTTATCAATTTCTTTTTTATTTTTTGGTTCATCTAATGTAACATAAGCAATGCTTTCGCTATTGGGATTCCAACTAAAATGCTGCACAGCTTTGTATGTTTTGGTAATTTGTTTTGCTTCTCCACCAAACATGGAAAGTAAAAATATTTGTGCGGCTGCTTCTTTACCTTGTCCTACTTTAGATAAAAAAGCCAATTGCTCTCCATTTGGCGACCATCTTGGACTTGATACAGTGAATCGATCTTGAGTGAGCACTCTTCTCTTGCCCGTAGCCACGTCTACCAATACCAATTCGGCATTGAAACGGTTATTGGCATAGTCGGGTCTCGAAACGACAATGACTATACTTTTTCCATCAGGCGATATTTGCGGGTCGGAGATGCCTACAAATTTTGCATAGTCTGCCAACTCAAATTTCTTTTGTGCAAAAATATTTGAAGAAAATACTTGCACTGTTAAGATAAATAGAAGTGGAATTAGTTTTGTTTTCATTTTGTTTGCAGTTAATTTTAAAATTATTTTTTTTGCTTTTTTAATCCCGATAATTCAACGCAGGCTTTCTATCACCCAGCAATGCTTTGTATTGATAATCGCCTTTTGTTTCTATAAATTCTGTTGTTGCTTTTTGTATTAATGCAGGGTTTGTAAATAAATCAATAGCCGTAAATGTCAAAGTTTTTGCAGCCACCATCATGCCTTTTATGCCAATATCTGTACCGCCGCATGCTACTGCTTGCCAGCTATGTGCACTTGTACCTGGCACCCATGTAGCAGTTTCTATTCCTACTGTTGGCACGGCATAGCTCACATCTCCCACATCTGTTGAGCCTTGGTTTTTTTCGATATGTATGGCTTTTACAATACCAGCTGAATCTATGGGGGTAGCTTTACCTAAGAAACTGGTTTGTAATTTTTTTGCAAAAATATTTTCTGCTGCTGTGTAGGTTACGCCACCTACTTTCTCTAAATTGTTTTGCATGTTTACTGCAAGCGTTTTGTTTATAAGTAAATCGTGTGTACCACCAATTATTTCATAGCTCATTTTTGTATCTGTACCAAGCGCTGCACCTTCAGCCGCTTTTACTACTCTATCAAATATTGATACTGCTAAAGCTCTTTCGGGGTTGCGCACATAATAATATACCTCAGCAAACTCGGGTACTACGTTCGGTGCTTTTCCACCATTGGTAATTACATAATGTATTCGAGTTTCTTGCGGTATATGTTCCCTCATCATGTTCACCATATTATCCATTGCCTCCACCGCATCTAATGCAGAGCGCCCTTGCTCAGGAGAACCCGATGCATGCGAGGCAATACCGTAAAACCTAAACTTAGCAGATTTATTGGCCAATGCACTTGTATAAGTTACCGAGTTATTGTCGCTTGGATGCCAGTGCAATACTACATCTACCCCATTAAACAAACCTTCTCTTACCATATATACTTTTCCACTACCGCCTTCTTCCGCAGGACAACCAAAAACTTTTATAGTTCCTTTTATTTTTCCTGTTTCTAATAATTTTTTAACAGCAATGCCAGCAGCTACTGAGCCAGTGCCAAATAAATGATGACCACAAGCATGCGCACTCGTTTTATTGGCTATAGCAGTTTTGGTTGGTGAATTATCTTGCGATAAACCAGGTAAAGCATCGTACTCTGCTAGTAAGGCAATAACAGGTGAGCCACTACCATATGTAGCTACAAATGCAGTGGGCATGCCTGCTACACCTGCTTCCATTGCAAAGCCATTTTCATTTAATGTAGTTTGTAACAGTGCAGAACTTTTGTTTTCTTTATAGCCTACTTCAGCAAAATTCCAAATGCTTAAGGCTATTTTTTTATATGTATCATAACCTGCTTGTATGGTTGCTGCCGATTCATTTTTTAAAACATCGTTTGTGTTTGTAAATGTATTTTTTTGTGCAAAAGAATTGCAACAAATAAGAATGGATAAAATAAGGAAGCTGTTTTTTTTCATATTTTTTTGATTATAAAGACCAAGATAAATTTTATTTACAAATAAAGCAACCTTCATTTTTCTTTATAAGTCTATTGAATAAAATAAACCTTTTTTATTTTATTATTTTCAATTTGATAAATTGCAACCGCTTCTATTATATTTTTCCCAAACCGAACACGCTCTTTATCTATAACAACATTGCCTTGTACAATGCGACCCAACAGTTCGCAATGTAAATCAGGCGTTCTTTTAAACATATCGGAATAGATTTTACGCATTTCTGCCTTGCCTTTATTTTCCAATTTATCTGGATATGTATAAATTTCAACATCGTCTGCATACGGTTCTAAAAAAGCTTCAATGTTTCTAACATTATAAGCGTTTAATTGGCGTTGCGCTAATGCGGTGGGTGTTTCTTTTATCAATTCATTTGGATTAAAAACCACCCCACGATTAATAACCCGATTTATTTTTGTAATGTTATCAAGGTTGTCAACAGGGTTTTCATCCAACAAAATAAGATTGGCTTTTTTGCCAATACTTACTGTGCCAAATTCCTTTTCTTTATTCAAAACCTTTGCACCGTTAAGGGTAGATGCTTGAATGATTTGCCAATTGCTCATGCCAGCTTTTTGCATGGCTTTTAATTCAGCTAAATAAGACGAAGCGTGTAAAGTGCCTATATTTCCTGCATCGGTACCAGTAGCTATTAATACACCTGCATCAGATAATTTTTTAAGATTTTCTAAACTGATTGCATTTGTTTTATTTCCTTTGGCAATTATTTCTTCAGAATTAAACCGTTTTTTATATCTGTTTACAGTTAACGTATCTGGCAAATGTTTTAAGTCTAATAGCGAACCCAATTGAAAAGGATCTGCTTTCAACAATTCGTAATTGCTAAAATTATTTTTCTGACCAAAAGTAGTTGCATAGCCATCGTGCACCACTAAAGTTGGGCAAAGAATGGTTTTATTTTTTTTGAGCAATTGTACAAAATCATCTTTTACAATTTCATCATCTACACTGTGTACTAAAAAATCACAACCATTTTCTACGGCAAGTTGTGCCGTAATTTTTTGTGTGGCGTGTACCGCTACTTTTAAATTATTTTTATGTGCTTCTTCAATAATGGCTTTAATGATGGGCAAATTTTTCCGAGCACTTGCTTCAATGCCTACTCCATCTGCACCTGCTATGTACCAAATTTTTATAAAATCAGGATGATAAGGCAATTGTTGTTGTATCATTTTAATGCCATCGTCAATGGTTTTTACCAAACTAAATGGCTCATCATCTTTTAAATTTTCAAATACTTTTGGCTCGTAAGTAGTCAATAGTGGTCCAGTCATATAAATGGATGGTGCATAAGATGCATTTTTAAAAAGGTCTCTTTGTTTTAAAAAATTATTGGTTGCACCTACATCAATTACGTTGGTAATGCCGTTTTGTAAATACCTGCGCAATTTATCTTCCATGGTTTGATGCGACAATTCGATTTCTTTATTGTATGGCATTTTATTTCTAAAATCAATAGCATCTGGTCGGGCATACAAACCGCCATTTTGAAAAAAATGAATATGGGCATCGGTTAATCCTGGCAATAAATATTTGCCGGTACCATCTATAACAGTTGCACTTGCAGGGTTTTTTATTTTAGTGCTTGGTTGAATATTTACAATTAAATCATTTGCAATTACTACGGTTTGATTGGGAATTAATTTTTTCTTTTCTACATCGGCAATGGCAACATTGGTAATGTAGGTTTGTGCAATCATTGCATTACTCAAAAGGAGCAATACCAAGGTAATGGGTAGTATTTTTTTCATGCTTTTACGTTTATTGAAAATATAGAACAAGTTAAATTTTATCTGTAAATAATAGCAACATTATTTTTAATTATACCTTTTCCTCTAACTCCTCTATCGTTTTCTTAGCACTTGCCAATCGTATTCTTTTATTTTTCTCTACCAATTTTTTAGTAGCCCAATGCTCTAGTTTATGATGCAATGGTACTAATAAAGAAGCTATGCAAACCAAAGTAAGTAGCATTAATAAGGGGGAATGATTGGTAATATTTTCCAGTAATGGATGAAGAAATAAATTGAGAAATTCAAATACAATAAGCAAAGCAACTACACCAAAAAACTCAATCACTTTTGTATTGGTAATAATTCTTCTACTGAGTAATAAATACAGTATGATGAATGTGACAATGCCTATTGCTATTAAAACGTATTGTATATTACGTCGGCGAGTTTCTTCTGTAATTCTCTTTTCGGTTGATAATTCTTGTTGTCTAATATCTTCTTCAAGCGTCATTAATTGTGTTTGTTGAATTGTTTTTGTGCTAAATATATTTTCATTAGCTGCTCTGTATATTTTTAAATATTTTATGGCACTATCGCTATTTGTATTTTCATAAATATCTAAAAGCAATTTTGCTGGCTTTATACTTAGGTTCTGAAAATCTATTTGCTTTACTACATCAATAGCTTTTTTTGCATACACAATGCTAGAATCATTGTTTTTGTTATCGTAATTGTAATTTGCAAAGCCCATATAAGCCCAATAAAGTTGCCTCGGAAATAATGATTTTTGTGCCTCCTCAATTGATAAATTGTAATAACTAGCAGCAAGGGTTTTATTAGCCAGTTTTCCTTGTATGCCGCCAAGTTGTGTAAGTATAGTGCTTAGATAATCTGTGTATTTATTTTTTAACGACAACTCATAGGCCCTTTGAGTAAACATTAATGCTGAGTCTAATTTGTTTAGAAAAAGATAGGCCTTGCCTAAATTTGTTAAGGCAAAAAGTTGAATTTTTTCATTTTTAATTTGCGCTGCAGCAGTCTCCGCAGCATGGTACAATTCTATAGCTTTTACAAAATCTTCTCTATCGTTATATACATTACCAATGGCATTTTTTATGATGGCTATCAATTTTGTATTGCCAATTTTTTCTGCTAGTTCTAATGCTTTAAAATTATACGATAAACCTTTTATGGTATTTCCTAATTGGCGGTAATTAGCACCCGTTATGCTTAGTGCCATTGCTTCTCCAATTTTATCTTCATATTTTTTGCTTTGTAATAATACCTTTTGTGCATTTTCAATACCAGATGTTGGGTTTGTTTCTAATGTAGTAAAATATAAGGCGTAAATTAAATCTATTCTTGTATCAGCATTTGTTTCTGCAACAATTTTTTGTACAACACTATCTATGTTTTGAGGCTGTGCATTTACTATAAAAATAGAAAACAAAATAAAACAGCATGTAATTATTATCTTCATAATATTACTATTAGAGTAGTTATTATTTAACTAAAAAAATCCGTCATGATATACAAATCAATGACGGATGATGCGGCTATTCAATTTATTTATTGACTATCCTTTAACTGCATTCTACTAATTTTCCATGCCCCATTTTCTTTTATGAAAGTATTTTCAAAAACACCATCCGAAAATACTTCTTCACCATTAGATTTTATATTTCCGGTTATAGAATATGTACCAGTAACGGTAGCTTCATTGGCATTTACAAAAACTACATTTGTTACCGTATTTGTAGTTTGTAATGTTGACATTACAAAGCCACTTTTATACGTTTGTGATATTTTTTCTGCACCGTTAATAGTAGTGCCATCAGTATTTATTCTTACCGCATTATTAGTAAACATTCTGCCTAGTGCTGCGTGGTCTCCACGGTTGTATGCTGCCTCAAAATGGCTTACTACCGTTTCAAATTCTGCACCTATTTGTGCTGATGATGGAACTGCAAAAGCTAGAAAAACAATGGCGACAATTATTTTTTTCATGTTTTATTTTTTTGTTATGAGAATTATTTGCTGCTACTAATATTTTTTTACAACATTGTAATAAAGAAATGTAGGAATTCCATCTACACCAGCTTGCTGCATCCTAGCTTTTAATTCTGGCGAATTTTGAAATTCAGTCGCCTTTTTAAAATCAGTAACTGCCAATATAATTCCTACAAAATGGGCATCATCTACGCTGTATGCTAGCCCTCTATCTAGTAACCCTGCACCAGCTCTTGCGGCTTTGTGATCATCATAACTCTTTTTCCATTCATTCCAATCTTTTACTTGGTGTGTTATCATTAATCTTGCTGTTTGAGCTATTGGAATTGTATCATTAAATATTACTTCCAAATAATGAAACGAAGGCACTCCTATAACACCGCCATTTTGCATTCTGCTTTTCAAATCTGCAGAGGTCATTAATTCTTTAGCTTTTGTGGCATCTTCCATTTTTAAAATTACTATCACAATATTTGTGTCTTTCATTGCACGACCAAGTATGTAGTTATGCAAGCCAAAAGCTTGCCTAATGGAATCATGTGCTTCATAAAGTGCAAGCCAGTCGGTAAATTTTTTTACTTTGTGTTGTATAATTAGCACTTGATTTGATTTTGCCTTAAAGGGTTCTTTGCTTTCCGTTTCTATGTCTGGGGCTTTTTTATCGACGCTAGAGTCGCAAGAATAAATAAATAACATGCAAATGATTGACATTAGTAGTCCCCCAAAATTGAATTGTTTCATAAAATTTTTTTTTGTCGTTAAAAAAATGATAGGGACGAAATTGTATATCGATAGGGAAGATGCAACCGTAAGGTAAGTGAAATTATTTATATATTAAAATAATTTATTATGCAATTTTTAAAGACTTCTAAAATTTACCTTAACTTCATTACATCAAATGCAAAAATATTTTCTTCATATAAACGAGCCTTGTTCCGAAGATTGGGAACAAATGACCCCAAGCGATAAGGGTAGATTTTGTAACAATTGCCAAAAAACTGTTTTTGATTTTACCACAGCTTCGGACAATGAAATTATACAGCATATTGAAAAAATGAAAGGCGAAGATTTTTGTGGAAAGTTTGAAGAACATCAATTAGACAAGTGGATGCATGTGGGAAGCCTAAAAACTTCAAATAGGAAATTATATGAACTACTACTAAGTTTTATTCTCTTGACTGGTTCACAAAATTTGTATGCGCAAGAAATATCGAATAAAGAAAAAATTGAACTTCAAAAAAAAGCAGATAGCAGCTTAATAGCCTCGGCCTTAAAATCTGAGACAGCTGGTATTGATTGCGGTATCGGGATTTCTAAGCATTCCGAAAATCCAAGAATAAGAATAGGAGGGGCTAGAAGCATATCAAACCAGGAAAATCCACTTGTAATTCTAGATGGGTTACGAATAAAAATGTCTAAACTAGGAAAAATTAATCCCAATGAAATTAAATCAATAGACATACTTAAATCAAAAGAAGCTACAGCTATTTATGGACCTGATGGTGTAAATGGTGTCATCTTGATAGTTTCTAAAAATCCAAAAAAAGCAAAAATTAACCTTAAAACTTCTTTGAAACCCATTAGTTAAATCGATAAGATTTCTATTACTCAATAAAATCGCAAAAAACTTTCCTTTTACCTAATAATTCCTTAGTTTTGCACTCCCTCATTCAAATGTGAATGAGTTGGTATTAGCGGATATGGCGAAATTGGCAGACGCACTAGACTTAGGATCTAGCGCCGCAAGGCATGTAGGTTCGACCCCTATTATCCGCACACTCACAACTTCCTTCCGCCAACACGGAAGGATTTTTTTTAAATGCCGCTTATATAAACGGCGCAAAAACAATATAATGGCTACAGTAGTTAGAGAAAACATTGGCTTACTAAACGATAAGCTTACCGTAAAACTTACAAAAGAAGATTATTTACCTGCTTTTGAAAAAAAGCTAAAAGAGTACAGCAAAACAGCCAACATACCTGGCTTTAGAAAAGGAATGGTACCAGCTGGTATGATTAAAAAAATGTATGGCGCTGGTGTTTTTTCGGATGAAGTGCTGCGTACAATAGAAAAAGAATTATACACTTATTTAGATGCAGAAAAACCAGAAATTTTTGCACAACCATTACCGCTTGAAGGCGAGATGAGCAAATTGGATATGAACAATCCGAGCGATTTTTATTTTTCTTTTGAGATAGGATTGAAATCGAAATTTGAATTGCCAAACCTTAGCAAAGCAAAACTTACCCTACACAAAGTAGAAGCTACCGATGCAATGGTAGAGGAAGAAATAAGTCGTATGCAATTGAAGGCTGGCAAAATGCAAGAAAAAGATGCGGTAGATAATGAAGAAGATGTGGTAAATGTATTGTTTACCGAGTGCGATGAAAACGCTATAGATTTAGAAGGCGGAATTGTAAAAGAAAACTCCGTTTTGGTAAAATATTTTAACCCAAAAATGCAAAAGCAAATGATGGGTAAAAAAGTAGGAGAGAATTTTGTGTTTCAATTGGCAAGCACTTTTGAAGGTGATAAATTGGAAATGATGTTGCAAGACCTTGGCTTTCCTAAAAAAGATGAAGCTGCTGCGCAAAAATATTTTAACCTAGAAATAAAAACGATCGGTATTGTAGAAAAAAGAGAACTGAACGAAGAATTTTTCAACGAAGTATATCCTGGCAAAGGCATAAAAACCGAAGCGGAATTAAAAACAGCGCTGAAAGATGAAATAGAAAAATATTGGGGTTCGCAATCTGCCAACCAATTGCACGATCAAATTTATCATTTATTATTGGATGATACCAAAATGGAATTTCCACAAGCGTTTCTTACTCGCTGGTTAAAAACTGGTGGCGATAAACAACGTACACAAGAAGAAGCAGAAGCAGAGTATCCTACATTTCAAAACCAATTGAAATGGACATTGATAAGCGATACCATTATTAAAGAAAATAAATTAGATGTAACCGAAGAAGAATTGCGTGATAGCATGAAAGCCGAAGTGAGCCGCTATTTTGGACAAATGAATATGGGCGAAGATATGAGCTGGCTCGAAAGCTATATTGATAGAATGATGAAAGACGAAAAGCAAGTGGACGCTACTTATCGTAGATTGGTTACCGAAAAATTATTTAACTGGGCAGCAAGCCAAGCAAAACCTACTGAGAAAAAAGTAACATCAGATGAGTTGATAGCTATGCAACACAATCACCAACATTAATAAAATAGTTTTACCTTTTATCCCTTTGCATTTTGCAAGGGGATTTTTTTAGAAATGCTTAATCGCTTTTCGAGGTTTTAAACCTATAAGAAGCACCTATAGAATAAAATTTAACGTTTGTATTTTCATTTATTCTAGTACCTGCTGCTGCATCTATTTTAAAGTTATCATTTATATAGTAAGAAATACCTCCATCAATACTAGTTTGTGGAATACGACCCTTCCAAAAATATCCATAGATTTCAATAAATGCTTGACATTTTTCCGCAATATTAACCTTCGGAGAAAAAGTATATAAGTACTTTGGTTCATATTCCCAACTATCTATATCTATTCCAATATTATAACCTAAAGAAAAATTTTCTGATATCGTATGCAGCATGGCAAGTCTGACATTGCCACCATTTATACTATCATAACCTATTTGATTTGAGTTTAACGTATTTAATCTATAATGAGCAATGATAGCAGTTTTTGGAATAAGCCCTTCCTCTTTTAAAAAATTAAATTTGCCACCAATTTGTATGTTTTTAAATCCTTTGTAAATAGAATTTGTGGTTACATTTTCTTCTTTTATGTATGCCAATTCTGTTATTAATCTTACTTCAAATCTATTTCCGATACCATATTTTGTAAGTAAAGTAGGAAGTTGAAAATATAAATCTTTTAATACGGGCTGAAATCTAAATGTCTGTTTTTGAAATCCAATTTCTGTTTGCAGCCATTTATTTGGAGTTGTACTTGGGGTATTCGTTTGGCCAGGCCTATCTGGTTCCAATTTTTCAATCTGCGCAATTGAGCAAAGTGGTAATACTAAAAAGCAATTGGTTAAAATAGATTTTAATATTTTTTTTTACTGTGTCGCATTATTTGTTTACTTAAAAAAATATTGATTGAATTTATAAAATAATGGTTAGGAGTATTTAAAATAATTGCTTATGTAAATTTAGCATTTTTAGTTTAAATACTCCTAACCATATTAAAAATTGAATTATTTATCGAAGTAATGTAACATTACCAAAAGGATTACTTGATTGGAAACTACCTGCACTATTAAGAATATTATTTGAACATCCTACCCCTTTTATATCTACTCTCCATGTATATATATCTTGCTCAGCTGACTGCCCTCCATGGTAGCCATTCCAAAAGTAATTAAGTAAAGTGGATATATTATTGTATGAATATAAGGGAGAAATCAAAAACTTTTAAAATAATTTTACTATTGGTAATGCCACTTCTTGTGAGTAGCCCGCAGATCTATATTTGTATTTATTTTTTTACAATTTTCGCTCCAAATATTTTCCTGGCTTCGTTCGCTTCATCGCCTTTAAATGCATCTTTGGGTATAATAAAAAATGAGCGTGGGTTAAAATATAAATGAAAAAAATGTGGGCTTTCCATCCAAGTGCTAAAGTTACTCCAATCCCAACCTTTGTGGCCTCTGTCGTTTTCAATAGCAAATTGTTCTTTGCCTAACACTGCACGAAAAGAATCTTTAAAAGTGGCAGATTGTCTGTAAATAATTTGAGGCAACATAAACCAAAATAAAATCATTAAGAAAAACCAAAGCACAGAGCTTATTAAAAATGCCAACGGACTTACTTTTTTAAAAAAGAATAACGCTGCAGATAATATGGCAAAAATATTTACGAGTACCATCATTATTTTTATTTCGGGGCGACTCATAAAATGATAACGAAGTGCTTGTATAACTTTTGGTTTGTTGTAGAAAAATAAAGTAGATGTCATGTAGCAAAAGCCCCCTAAATCCCCCGAAGGGGGACTTTAGCCTCGGGTTATTTTTAGTTAATTATAATTTTGAAAAGCAATTGTTCAAAATTACTGATTATTATTTTAAGGTATTTTTTAATTCATTGCTATTTACACTCCATGTGCCCAATTGCTCCCCTTTTATTCCTAAAAAATCCACTTTCAATATTCTATTTTCTTTTGCACCACTTACAGAAATTTTTCCAAAATTTTGTGCTTCTACCAAAGTGCCAGCTACACGATATGGATTATTTATTTCTTCGCCACTTGGTTTGCTAATGCCCGCTGTGTATGGCGAAATAGTTACATCGTATAATGTATATGTATTGGGTTGTTGTACTTTTATAACTTCACTATGATGCCTATCGCCACTAAAAAACACTACGCCATTTATTTTTTGTGTAGCTATAAAATTTATTAACTGCTGGTACTCGTAACTGTAATGCAGCATGCATTCGTATTTGTTGAGTGGGTTTAATGTTTGGCTGCCTATTACAATTATTTTAAAACTTGCATTGCTATATTGTAAAGAATTTTTTAACCATTCCATTTGTGTTGGTCCAAAAAAATGTTTGTCAGGCGATGGCATTCCATTTATACTATCGGGCATATCATCTTCGCTTCTAAAATAGCGACTGTCTGTAAGAAAAAGATCAACATCGCTATAATTTATTTTTGTGTAAATACCCTTTCCATCTTGTCCGTAAGATGGGTTTACAGTATAATTTGAAAATATATCTCTGCTTTCGTTTTTAAAAATAAAACTTTTGCCTTGGTCGTTTGGGCCATAGTCATGATCGTCCCAAATGGCATATTGTGGCATGGCTGCCATAAATTTTTGTATCACTTTTTGCGAACGATCATGCGATGCTCTGTAGTACATTCCCCAAGGCGATTCAAAATCTACCTCACGTGTGTACCAGTTATCGCCCATCCATACATGAAATGCTGCGGGTGTATTTGCCATGGTTTCAAAGATTGATGAGTCGCCACCGTAAGGCCTACCGGGCCTATCATACAGCGGTTCGTTAAAGTAAGAACAACTACCAGCAAGAAAACTAAAATCAGGTGCAGGTTTGCGGTATTGCCAAATATCTTGTGTGGTAAATTTTGTTGGAAAATTTCTTTTTACTTCTTTGTCGTCTATAATCAATGTGTAATTGTAGGTTGTATTAAAGTTTAACCCGTTCAGTTCAATTTTTATGGGATTAAAATCTTTGCCTAGTTCCCCTTTGTAGTTTACAACAAATTCTTTTTTTGAATAAGTATTAGAAAAGTATTTTACAGATATTTTTTTTACACTCGGCGAAACTTCTGCCCAAATAATAGCCATACGTAAACCTACATTGCCAGCCCATGGGCCACCTACTAATTTATTTTGCTGCGCTACAGCTTTTGAAAAAATAATAAGTAATATGCAATACGAAAAAAAAGTTTTCATAAAAATCATTTTAGTTTATCATTGTTAATATGTCTATCAGCATCTCGTATTGTTTTCTTTTCAAAGTTTTTTTGTAATGCTTCTGTAAGGTTTACGCCTGTTTGGTTTGCGAGGCAAATGAGTACAAAAAGAATATCCGCCATTTCATCGCCCATATCTTTTCCTTTATCGCTTTCTTTAAACGATTGTTCGCCGTATGTGCGTACCATTATGCGGGAGAGCTCTCCCACTTCTTCCATTAAAATACCTAGGTTAGTTAGTTCACAAAAATATTTTACACCAATGGTTTTTATCCATTCATCAACTTGTAGCTGAGCTTGGGCTATGGTAATATCGCTCATGTTATTCTTTATTTTTTGTATCAATGATGATGGTAATTGGACCATCATTTATTAAACTCACTTTCATATCTGCGCCAAATTTTCCTGTGCCAATTTTTTTGACAAAATCATTTTCTATTTGCTTTATAAGACTTTCATACAAAGGTATGGCAACATGAGGCTTGGATGCTTTGATATAAGATGGCCGATTCCCTTTTTTTGTGTTAGCTTGTAATGTAAATTGGCTTACCAATAAAACTTCTCCATCAATTTCTTTTACAGAAAGGTTAGGTACTTTATTTTCATCATCAAAAATGCGGAGGTTGGTTATTTTATTGCTGAGCCAAACAATATCGTCTTTTGTATCTGCATCTTCTATGCCTACAAATACGAGTAATCCATTTTTTATTTGGGAAATAATTTGTGCATCTACCATTACTGATGCTGATGAAACTCTTTGTAGGACTGCTTTCATATCTACCCTGCTTTAAAATCCAATTTACATTCTGCTAACGCAGCATTTAGTTTTCCATTAGTAAGTTCTTCTGTAAGCCGCAATAGCCTAGGCTGATAAATAGCATAATCTTTTCCATACACATTGCGCAAGTTTTCTGTTTCTAATGCAGATAATTTGCCATCGAATGCAGCTGAAACGGTAAATAAATCCAATAAAAAATATTTTTCTTTTTCAGATACTTGTTGAAGCGTTTCTAAAAACATATTCCAATCATCAAATTTGTCGGGCTCACTTATTTTTAATATTTGCTGAAAACGAACAAGCAATATCACCATATTAGGGTGATAGTTTTGCGCCATTACCACCGCATTACCTATGGCACGTAAGCACCCACGTTGTGCATTTGTTGATAGTTGCTCTAGGTATTTATCATGCAAAACATTTTTTCCAATTTCATTTGCTAGCGCAAAACCAAATAAGCGCAACCTTGCTTCCATCACTACTTTTCTTATTACAACACTATTCCAAAAACATTCTACCAATATGGCTTCGTATAAAATAGATACGCCAAAAATTGTTTTACCTACTATAAATATCAATGCATATTTAAGCACAACATTTGTAACAAATATTTTTGCTTTGTACAACAACCCGAGTACCAATAAATTCTTTTTCGAAATTCTTTTAAATGGATCTATACCCATTATTTTCAATTCAGGGTCGGGTAGTTCTAGTGCCGTTCTGGCTAAAATATTTCTTACACTAAATAAGCCATCTTTTTCAAATTCTTCTTCTGAAGCTCGCAAGTTTACAACTTCGCTTACTTCATACACCGCCTTTAAAGCAATAATAAAAAGTATGTACAACTCAATAGCAATGCTTAAGACTGTTATACCAGCTACCCAGCCATAATGCACCAAAAAAGATTTTTCAGCAAAATGCACATCAACCCATACGGTAGGGAAAACACAAATAATACCAATAAGCGAGGAAAGAATAATTCCTTTTAAGGTTATCTTATTTACTTTTTTTGTAAGTACAGCATCAGTATGGTTAAATACGCTGTGGTCGGTATCAATTTTTTTAAAAAAATTTAAATAATACAATCCAAAGCGCTCCAATAAAGATGGCTTTGTTTCCTTTAGTTGGTAAATAGGGTTCTGCTCCAATGGTAAAAAATTATTTTAATTTAAATATCGCTTAGCTTAAAACTTTCTTTCATTCTTATCCCCTTCTCTGTCATCTGAAGAGTGCAACATTCGATTGTGGGGTCATGTTCAAAAAATAAAATATAATTATTTTGCAATGCCTCGGTAAGAAAATTTTCTTTTTCTGTAAGTGTAGTAGCAGGAAACATATCATAACCCATTACATACGGCAATGGAATATGGCCAGCAGATGGTAATAAATCTGCCATGTACAAAATGGTTTTTCCTTTGTAGGTTACTTGCGGTAGCATCATGGCTTCGGTATGTCCAAATACTTGGCGTATCATAATATTTGGTGGGAAATCATTAGCACTTGTTTCTATAAATTTTAATTTTCCACTTTCTAGTATGGGCAAAATATTTTCTTTTAAGAAAGATGCTTTCTCTCTATCATTTGGGTTGGTTGCCCAGTTCCAATGCCTTTCATTGCTCCAATACGTGGCATTTTTAAAATCTGGCACTAAGTTTTCTCCATCACGAATTATTGCGCCCCCACAATGATCAAAATGCAAATGCGTAAGCAATACATCGGTAATATCATCTTTTGTAAAACCAAATTGTGCAAGAGATTTTTCCATAGTATCATTGCCATGCAAATAATAATGTGCAAAGAATTTTTCACTTTGCTTATCACCAATACCAGTATCTACTAATGTTAATCTATCTCCATCTTGTATAAGCAAACAGCGCAATGCCCAATTGCACATATTGTTTTCATCGGGTGTATTTAATTTGCTCCAAATACTTTTTGGTACTACGCCAAACATGGCACCACCATCTAGTTTAAAATATCCGGTGTTTATGCTATAGAGATTCATTGGTAAAATTTATTGTGCAAATTTAATTATTAAATATGGCTAGGCGTAGCTTTTTGTTTTGCATTGGTAAGTAATAAAAACACAAAACCAATTACAAAAAATATAATCAACGATAAAATAGATTGTCTAATGTTGCTCACACCTTCTATAAAACCGAACGTAAACAAGCCAATTACTATGGCAAGCTTTTCTGTAACATCATAAAAACTAAAAAACGAAGCGGTGTCTTCTGTCTCAGGCATAAACTTAGCATACGTGGAGCGACTGAGTGATTGGATGCCACCCATTACCAATCCTACTAACGAAGCTATGATGTAAAAATCCATTTCGGTGCTAATAAAATATCCTGCAATACAAACGCCTATCCAAAGCAATACCGTAAAAAGCAACACTTTTATATTACCATATTTTGCAGAAAGTTTACTCATTAAAACCGCACCTCCAATGGCTACAAGCTGAATTATAACCGCTGTAATGATTAATTTATCGTTTGCAAGTTTTAATTCTTTAATACCAAAATCAATAGCTATCAACATTACCGTTTGCACGCCCATGCTATAAAAAAAGAAAGCAGATAAAAACCGTTTTAATATAGGCATATGCTTAAGTTGATGCCAAACTTTTTTTAACTCAATAAATCCATTTGCTAATACGTGGTGCTTACTTTTTATTGCTGCTTTAGGATTTGTAGGCAATGCTTTAAAAGTTATTTGAGCAAATGCAACCCACCATATACCAACTAATAAGAAGGTTATTTTTAATGGTAAAGCAGCCTTTTCCGGAGTATCATTTGGCATAAACATTACCAACGCAAATCCTATCATTTGCATGATCACACTACCAATGTAGCCCATTGTAAATCCCTTTGCACTTATACGATCCATATCTTTTTCAGCAGCTATTTCGGGCAAGTAGGAATTGTAAAAAACTTGGCTCCCATAAAAACCAATACCTGCTGTCATAAAGCACATCAATCCTAATGTAACATGGTTGCCATCAAAGAAAAACATAAGTGCACAACTTGCAGCACCGAGGTAACAAAAAAAGCGCATAAAGTTTTTCTTGTTGCCTTTATAATCGGCAATAGAAGATAGTATAGGAGAAAAAATAGCAATCACTAAAAACCCAAAAGCCAATACATAATCTTTCAATTCGGTATTTACATAAGTACGGCCTAAAAAAGGAATGCCATTTTTAAACTGTTCGTTTTGTATACCAGTAACGGCGGCATAATATGCAGGAAAAAATGTAGTAGTAATAACTAGGTTGTAAACAGAATTTGCCCAATCGTACATGGCCCATCCATTCACTATTTTTTTAGAAGCAGTTTGCATAATTATTATTAAGTACGAAAAATAATAATTAATAATGAAACAACCATAGTATTCTTTAGTAAAGTTGGAAACAAGAAAGTTTTTTAAAACAAATAAACTTCACTAACACCAAACAAATCAACAACAAACCCCAAACCCCAAACAATTCAACAATAAACCCCAAACAATTCAACAATAAAACAATTTAACCATTAATCACCCCCCTCCAAATCAACAGCAACAAAATTACTCCCAATATTATTCTATATACGCCCCACACCATAAAACCATATTTCTTCACAAAATTTATAAAGAATTTTATTGCTAAAATTGCTACAATAAATGCAACAACATTTCCAATGGCTAATAGTTTTATTTCTTCGTTACTAAAAGC
The DNA here is from genome assembly GCA_043729825.1 of Ferruginibacter sp. GTDB lineage: Bacteria > Bacteroidota > Bacteroidia > Chitinophagales > Chitinophagaceae > Ferruginibacter. Next base: position 2,903 of record JAYTLA010000008.1, on the reverse strand, counting down.
ACCTGCATCTTTAAAATACTTTAATAATTTATACCCAGTAGCGGCCATCATGGTCGGCACTGCCAAAAAAAACGAAAACTCTGCCGCTTCGCTACGAGTAAGTTTTTGCTGCATGCCACCTACTATTGAAGCTGCACTACGGCTTACACCAGGTATCATAGCCAAGCATTGCCACATACCAATCATAAACGCATTTCTAGGTTTTACGCCCAATTCGGTTCTTACTTTTGGGTGGGCAAATATTGTATCTACAAACAATAAAACAATACCGCCAACAAGCAATGCTATGGCAACTGTAGTAGCACTGTCAAGCATTACATCAATTTTTTTTGAAAATAAAAACCCGAATACCAAGGCTGGTATTACACCTATTATAAGTTTGCCATAAAAGTCCCAGCTGCTCCAACTATTTAAATTAAAAAACTTTCGCCAGTACAAAACAACCACTGCTAATATTGCACCAAGTTGTATAGCCACGGTAAATACTTTTACAAAATCTGATTCTTGAACACCCAATAATCGTTCTGCTATTATCATATGCCCTGTAGAAGATATAGGCAAAAACTCTGTAAGTCCTTCTATCACTGCAATTACAATCGACTCAAAAAAATTCATGAAGTTATTTTAAGATTTATTCAGAAAAAATTAGTTATTGCAAATTAATAGTATCATAATTAAAAAAACAATTATATTTTACTTTATCATTTCCATTTTTTGGTAACTGCCCCAATCTCAATAAAATAAAAATGCGCAAAGAGAAAAACCCTCTGCGCATAAATAACTTTCAACCTTCAACTTTCAACCTTCAACTACTTTCGGTTTCTTCATTATTCCAACTATCTCCAAAATAAAACCAATAATAATTAGCAATGGAGCTATGGTAATACGAGTAGTGCTATATACTTCTTCTTTGTTAAACATTTTTGGGTCAGCGCTTTTTCCGCCCGACATTAAAAAGAAACCCAACGCAAGCACCGCTAGTCCCGCAATCATCCACATGTAATTTTCTTTCCCAAACAAATTATTGTCTGCCTTTGCTACTGGTTGTTTATTTTCTTTAAGCATAATTTTTTATTAAGAGTGCAATGTATTCATTTAATAAAGGTCGTCCAATTTCAATTTCAAATATTTTATAACAGCCCTGTGCGTACTCAAAAAGCTAATAGCTATTCCCATGGCAACCATGCTACAAAATAAAATAATTAAGCTTTTATTATCTCTCAAAATTCTTATTTCAGGCCTCACCGCCTCTATCAAATAAATAGCAATCACCAACAATCCTATAGCCAACAATGCCGATATAAGCCCATTAATCACAGCCCTCAAATCTATAGGCTTAGCAATAAACCAACGAGTAGCGCCCACCATTTGCATTGTTTTTATCAAAAAACGATTGCTATACATGGCAAGTCGTATGGTACTATCAATAGAAAAAATTACCAGAATCGTTAAAATAAAAGCCGCCACCAAAAAGCCAATCAAAATATTTTTTGCAAGATCACCCACCTTTGCCACAATAGCTTGCGGAAATTTAAAACCAGATATTAAACCAGGGTACAACTCTTGAATATTTGCCGATAATTTATTCAAGCTATCTATCTGTACATGTTTTGCTTTCACAAAATATTCAAAACTTTCGGGCAAAGGGTTTGCATCTATTATCGATTTCCAAATTGTATCATGCTCTGCTTCGTATCTTTTTATGGCCACTTCTTTCGACACATATTCCACCGATTTTATATAAGGCAAGGAAGCAATATATTGCCTAGCGCTATCTATCACTTTTTTCGAAGCATCTCTATTTATAAATGCTTGTACTTGCAATTGCTCTTTTAGGTAGTCGCCAGTTTTACGCACATTTATCAAAACCCAGCCCACAATACCAAATAAAAACAACACCAGCGCCACGCCAATGATAGCCGTAATATAATTGGGTTTCCCTCTTTTGCTCGATCCTTTTCCAAATTGCGCCATATCTAAAAATTGTTCAGTTAGTAATTATTATCAAACTCCAATCAGACAAAAATAAGGATTTTGTAATGTTTAGTTTATTTTTGACGTTATTCAGTCGTTTGGTGCTCAAATATATTTTAAGAAAACCAATAAAGCTGCATATTAATTTGTTAAAAGTTTTTTGAGAAAAATTGGGGCGTGCCCCTTTCCCGCAAGTTTATAACATTCAAAGCATTATTTTTCTTTGCATACATTATTCAATTCGGCGGGAAAAGGGTCGGGCTATACGCTGCAATCTTTTTTGCACGCCTATGGCGTACAAAAAAGGATTTCCGCTTCTATCCCTCACGCTCTCACGAAATAGCAATCTTTATTTCATTTCAAAACGAATAGATTATTATAAAGCGAAACCCAATCAAAAATTAAAATTTTAAACAGCAAAAAAATAAATAACATCATTAATAAAAGAACTGCATTTCTCACCCTTCTCTCCCGCACTACTGCGGGATGGAGAAGGGACGGGGATGAGGTCAAAAAAGAATTTCTCCCCCTTCTTCACTTGCGGAGAAGGGGCGAGGATGAGGTAAACCATGGAATACAATTTTAGAGAAATAGAAAAGAAGTGGCAAAAAAAATGGAAAGACGATAAGGTATATGAAGTACCCAACGAATCTCCCAAGCCAAAATATTATGTGTTGGATATGTTTCCGTACCCAAGTGGTGCAGGCTTGCATGTGGGCCATCCACTAGGCTATATTGCCAGCGATATTTACAGCAGGTACAAAAGGCTAAAAGGCTTTAATGTACTACATCCTATGGGGTTTGATAGCTTTGGTTTGCCAGCAGAGCAGTATGCTTTAGAAACAGGGCAACACCCAGCCGTAACTACTGAAAAAAATATAGAAACTTTTAAAGCACAGCTAGACAAAATTGGTTTTTGCTACGATTGG
>JAYTLA010000007.1:0-40856 GCA_043729825.1 Ferruginibacter sp. | reverse complement strand
AGATATTATTTATAACATAGTAATACTTTGTGGGGGAAGTCCACAGAAAGCTAAAAGTATGTTGTATAAAAAATCTCCATAAATCTTCCGAACAGTTATGATGTCCCCACGAACCATACTCTTTAATCAAATAAAATGATTTTATAAAACCAAATCATGTTACACTTTTTAAAAATTAAATATTTCAAAGCCTGACCATAGCGAACGTTTCGTGGGGACACGAACCGAGGCGGAAGACTGTTTATAAATGAGAATCCTATTTATTGGCAACAAACAAAAAGTAGAGTTGTTAGTTATTGGAATGAATATTATCGACACTCTAAAAATCCAATATTAAAACATTACATTGGACAACAAATTGTAGACCGAATAAGAAAAGCGAACGCATAAAATAGGATTGGGTTTTATGCAAGCTTAATAGCAGGAATAAAAATTCTATTATCAAAGGTTTGAAACCATCTATTTTGACAATATATTGTGCACTTAGTATGAAATGATTGTATTTGCCCTATATTAATTTTACTATTTTAATTTTTTGAACGTTTATAAAAATGCATAAAAGCTGAAACTCCATTCGTTTGTGTTTGTGCATGGCATTTAAATTTACTGTTACTTTGCAGCAAAAAAATATCCCCAAAGATAATATTGGAACAAAAAAAACGTTTATAACATATTGACATATAATATACTTTGTACAGATTAATAAAAATAGCAAACTACTTACGCAGCAATGGTTGTGTGCATCTTCAAGAAAGCTCAAAAGTGAGGCGTGTAATATTCGCTAATATGATTTGGCTTTCTACCTATTGCGCACTGGTAACTTATACAGCCGTTGTTGCCCTTTTTGTTCCTGTTCCACTTATTTCATTTTTGTTAATTGCTGGCGTTTTTCACTTAGGGTTTATAAGCAGTTTTTTACTCACCAAATATAATTATGCCGAATTAGGAAAGCATACTTTGATCCTTACTACTTATGCTATGCTTGTTGTGTTTGATCATATGCATCAAAAACAAACTTTTATCTTTTTATATTTTCTTGCCTTTTTACCAGCAGCGTTAAATGTTTTTCATTTCAAAAAAAATTGGGCATTTGTTTATTTTTATATTCTTTTTCCATTAGGTTACATATTGTTTACCAAACTTTTTACTTATTCATATCCATCGTTTGAGCCATTGCCTTACAAATATGTTCAATTTGTGGCTAGTTTAAACATTTTACTTACGTTTATTTTGTTTGTGTTATTTGCGAGCTACATGATATATAATAGCCAGGCAAAACAACATAAAATGAAAGTATTTAGTGCAGCGCTTCAAACTACATTGGATAATTCTGCAGCTGCCATTTGGAGTATCGACAACGATTTTAATTTAATGGCAACAAATATAAAATATGCTGAATCCCTAGAGTATGAATTTGGAGTAACAGGGTTAAAACCTGGTATAAACCTTAAAAAGCATTTAATTTGGCAAAAATTACCCACATCATTAAAAGTACAATATCATGAAGTGCTTGAAGGGAATGAAGTATTTAAAGAAATAGATTTAAATGGAAAATGTTTTGAAATTAAAGGGGTGCCCATTTATGATAATAATATAAGAATATGCGGTGCAACATTTGGAAGTAGAGATATTACTGCCCGTAAAAAAGCAGATGAAGCATTGCTACATGCTAAAAAAGAAGCCGAAGAAGCAAGCATGACTAAAACTCGATTTTTGAGTAATATGAGTCATGAAATAAGAACGCCGTTAAATGGAATTATTGGTATTACAAGAATTATGCAGGATGAGCCAAATTTACCTGAGCAACTTCCAATGCTAAAAACCCTGCAAGATATTTCTGAACACACGCTTCAGCTTGTAAATAACATTCTTGATTTTGCAAAAATTGAAGCGGGAAAAGCATCTCTGGAAAGTGCTCGTTTCAATTTACTCCGATTTATAGAAAAAACGAATTCTATTTTCTTGGGCATGGCAAAATTAAGAGGGATAGAACTTAAAGTAGAAACAGAAGGCAATACAGATGTGTATGTAAAAGGTGATGAAGTAAGGTTGAGCCAGATACTTATAAACCTATTAGGAAATGCATTTAAATTTACAGAGGAAGGAAAAGTAACATTAAAAATAAAAATAACCGAAAACGCAGATGCCAATTATTACAATACACACTTCTGTGTAATGGACACAGGTATTGGTATAAAAAAAGAAAATATTGGAAAAATATTTGAAAGCTTTAGCCAAGCTGATACGCACACCACAAGGCAATTTGGTGGCACAGGCCTCGGCTTAAGTATTGCAGATAAAATTTTAAAATTAATGAATTCGCATCTTACTGTAGAAAGTGAATTTGGAAAAGGTTCTTCATTTGCATTTGATATTGTATTACTAAAATCATCGTTCATAAATAATAATGTAGAAGCCTCAGTTTCAAAAACCAAGCCTTCATTATCGCATTTAAATATTTTAGTTGCAGAAGATAATAAAGTAAACCAGATGGTAGCAAAACGAATGCTTGAAAAATGGGAAAGTAGTGTTACCATTGCATCTAATGGTAAAGAGGCCGTAAATTTTGTTTTAAAAAATAAATTCGATGTTATATTAATGGATTTGGATATGCCTATAATGGATGGCTATGAATGTATAAACATCATAAAAAAATCATTTCCAAAAATGCCAGTAATTGCCCTTACTGCAGCTGCATTCGATGATATGGATAATTTTCTTATCAACAAGGGTTTTAGTGAAGTAGTGCAAAAACCTTTTTTTCCAGATGACCTTTATAATAAGATTGTATCCATTGTTTAAATTATTTTTTTCTGCCGTAGTGTAGTAACTAAGGGCGAGCAAACTGCAGCAGGTAAAGCTTTTTTAATAAACATACATACCATATGGGAAAATTAGCAGTAATTAAAACTAAACCAACTTCTTTAAGTGTAGAAGATTTCATTAATGGTATTGCAGATGAACAAAAACGAAAAGACAGTTTCGTTATTCTTACAATGATGGAGAAAGCAATGAAAAAAAAGCCAAAAATGTGGGGGACTTCAATGATTGGTTTCGGCGATGTAAGGTATAAGAGCCCTGCTACTGGCAGAGAAGTAGATTGGTTCAAAATTGGATTTTCGCCACGTAAAGCCAATTTATCATTACACCTAATGAATATGCAACTACATGCCGAGGCTTTGGTTAAATTGGGTAAACACAAAACTGGTGGAGGTTGTCTTTATATTAATACACTTGAAGATGTTGATATAAAAATTTTGGAAAAAATAATTGCCGCAGCAGCAAAATAAAAAGCTAGGTTAAAATATTTTTTTGCAATGTGAAATTTGAGTAGTTTTTATAGTAAAACATAATACTACATTTGCAAAACGACTAATACAATTTTTACAAATGAATACCCCATACAAAATACCTACACAAACCCGCATTGGTCATGTACACCTAAAAGTTTCCAACTTAAAAAAGGCAATGGAATTTTATTGCGATGTGTTGGGTTTTGAAATTACAACCATGTATGGCGATCAAGCTGCTTTTATTTCGGCAGGTGGTTATCATCATCACATAGGTTTAAATACTTGGTATAGTAAAAATGCTGGGCCTGCACCAGTACATGCACCAGGTTTATTTCACACCGCCATTTTATACCCCACAAGAAAAGATTTAGCCGCCATTTATAAACGAATTATAGATGCGGGATACCCGTTTACAGGCTTTGCAGACCACGGCGTATCGGAGGCATTGTACTTAAACGACCCCGATGGTAATGGTGTAGAATTGTATTGGGATAAACCAAAAGAACAATGGCCAACAAATGAAGATGGTAGTTTAAATATGTTCACAAAAGTATTGGATCTTGCTGGCTTGCTCAAAGAATTAGAATAGCCAATATTTTAATTAGAATATGTAATTTCATGCAAAGCATTTTACAATTATCTTTGCAACACTAAAACCTAAAACAATGAAAGCAGCACAAGCCAATCTTTTAAATGCAATTGTATTATTAGCCGCAGGTTTATATGGATACTTTATGGTACTTACACCAGAAGGTACACATGCCATCACTGCATTAATACCCGCCGCATTTGGTTTACTATTTTTAGTACTTCAAAAAGGAGTAGCTGCAGAAAATAAAGTAATTGCCCACGTGGTGGTAGTACTCACGTTCGTGCTGCTTATTATCTGCATCATGCGATTTTTAAAAATTGAAGATTGGGGTCCTAAGAAATATTTGTTCTTAGCATGCATAATAAGCAATGCAGTAGCATTAGTAGCATTTATAGGCAGCTTTATTGCTGCAAGAAAAAACAGAAAATAAACATGAGTAAAAAAATAAAAGACCAACCAGTTATTCTTATAACTAATGATGATGATATTACATCGCCAGGTATTCGTGCACTGGTAGATGCTGTAAAAGATTTTGGCAGAGTAGTAGTAGTAGCGCCAGATAAACCACAAAGCGGCATGGGGCACGCCATCACCATTGGCTCTCCACTACGCATGCGAAAAATGGATTTGTTTGGCGAAATAGAAAGTTGGCAAACGAGTGGTACGCCTGTGGACTGTGTAAAATTAGCAGTTGACAAAATACTACATCGCAAACCCGATATTTGCTTGAGTGGTATAAACCATGGAGCCAATCATTCTATAAATGTATTGTACAGTGGCACTATGTCTGCCGCTATGGAAGCAAGTATAGAAGGCATACCTAGCATTGGTTTTTCTATGATGGATTATAGTTATGATACAGACCTTAGTGCTGCAAAACAAATTGTAGCAAAAATTGTAAAAGAAGTAATGAGCAAAAAACTGGATAAACATTTACTCTTAAACGTAAATATACCTGGTGGCAGCATGAAAGATATAAAAGGCATAAAAATTTGCAAACAAGCTTATGCAAAATATGAAGAAGATTTTATGGAAAGAACAGATCCACATAAGAAAAAATATTATTGGCTTACTGGTGTATTTAAAAATTTTGACAAATCAAAAGACACCGATGTATGGGCATTAAAACACAATTATGTTTCTGTGGTACCAGTACAATTCGACCTTACCAATTATAAACTAAAAGCACAGCTAGAAAAAAGCAAACTATTTAAATAATGATTAAAAAAGATAATTTTATCTATGGCTGCGTACTCGGCATTTTAGCTCCACTTGTAGGTTTACTATTACTTAAGTATCGGAGATTTGGAAACCTAAATTTTAAAGAAGTATTTCAATTTTTGTATCTGCAACCCGGGCATGGTTTAATAACAGCAGGGCTTACCATTTCTTTAATGATGAACGCCGTACTATTTACTTTGTATATAAACAATCGTAGAGATCAAACTGGTAAAGGGCTTTTTATTACAACCGTTATTTATGGTGTGGTAATATTGCTAATAAAATATTTGAGCTAGCTTTTTTTAAACTTATGAAGAAACATTCGTGAAAATTAGTGCGATTCGTGGCTAAAATTTTCTTACTTTAAAACAATCCATCTACAAATTGCTTACCATCAAACACCAATAAATCTTCTGCCTTCTCTCCTACACCAATAAATTTTACAGGTATTTTAAATTGGTCAGCAATGGCTATTACCACGCCGCCTTTTGCAGTGCCATCTAGTTTCGTAATGGTAAGTGCCGTTACTTCGGTAGTGGCAGTAAAATGTTTTGCTTGCTCCAGTGCGTTTTGTCCTGTACTACCATCGAGCACCAGCATTACCTCGTGTGGTGCATCTGGTATTACTTTTTGTATTACTTTTTTTATTTTGCTCAGCTCATCCATTAAATGTGCTTTGTTGTGTAAGCGGCCTGCGGTATCAATAATTATTACATCTGCATTTCTCGAAACCCCACTCACCACAGTATCATAAGCTACAGATGCAGGATCGCTACCCTGCTCACGCTTTACAATAGGCACTCCAGTACGCTCACTCCAAATGGTCAATTGCTCTACGGCAGCCGCTCTAAATGTATCTGCAGCACCAAGCAAAACAGATTTGCCAGCTCTAGAAAAATTATGTGCCAGCTTACCAATCGTTGTTGTTTTGCCCACACCATTTACACCAACTACTAAAATGATATGAGGTTTATGCCCTGTAGGTAGCTCATAATTTTCATAAGAATTATCGCTAGAAGATTTTACAAGCAGTGCTTCTATTTCTTGTTTTAAAATACCGTTAAGTTCTGTTGTGTTTAAGTATTTATCTTTTGCTACACGCTTTTCTATATTTTCAATAATTTTTAGAGTTGTTTCTATTCCCACATCAGCACTTACTAAAGCATCTTCGAGGTTATCGAGCACTTCTTCGTCCACCGAGCTTTTACCAGCTATGGCCTTTGTAATTTTACCAAAAAAACCTTCCCTTGTTTTTTGTAAACCAGCATCCAATGTTTCTTGTTGCTGTTTTTTACCGAATAGCTTGTCAAAAATACCCATACTAAAAATTGAAAAATGCTTAAAAATAATATTGCAAAAGTAGTCCGAAATCAGATAATAAAATAAGATCTATTTAGGCGTTGATTTTTTTCACAAAATGATTATCTAATTCTTATATGTCCCATCTTCATTGTAAAAATAATTAAGTCCCAATAACAACATTCCTTTTAAACTATCCATCAGCAAATTATCCAACTTATCATAAGCTGCATACACCCCAATACCAAATGCCACCCACCAAAACCCTAGAATATTAATGATAGCTCTACTCCCTACTTTATTTGTTAGCAGCAAATATATTGCATAGCCAATAAGACAAGTTACAAGCAATAAAAACCACGAAATAATAAACCCCAAAAAAGCAAACTGTTCATTGTAATGCATGCCAAATAATTCAATAGCTTTCTCTGGCATAAAAAAACAAAGAAATGTAAGCGTGGCTTCTACTATAAAAGCAAGTACAAGTGTAATGAAGAGTATTTTTTTCATAGAAGTAATTAAAAGCAATTAAAATAAAATATTGTTTTGCAATATAATCTATATCCATAATCATTACAAACGATATACTCATTCTTAATGTTATTTTTTCTTACCAGCTATACTTTTAAAATAAATTATTTTCAACAACCACATCGCTGCAATACCTTTACCATATTGGCAAGCAAATAGCTCAACCATTTTTAAAAAAAATATATGATACAAACAAAAGGATATGCTGCTCAAAATGCAGAAACGGACCTAGCTCCATGGAATTTTGAAAGAAGAGAAGTAGGGCCTAATGATGTGCAAATAAGTATTGCATACTGCGGGGTTTGCCATTCCGATCTTCATCAAATAAAAAACGATTGGTTTTCTGGCATTTTTCCCATGGTGCCTGGGCACGAAATTGTTGGTAGCATTATACAAGTAGGTGCAGATGTAAAAAAGTTTTCCATCGGTAATCTTGCAGGTATAGGCTGCATGGTAGACTCGTGCAGAACCTGCGATAATTGCAAAAATGATTTGGAACAATATTGCTCAAAAGGAAATGTAGGCACTTATAACGGAAGAGGAAAAGATGGGTTACCAACTTATGGTGGTTATTCAAATAACATTGTAGTACACGAAGATTTTGCATTGCACATTTCAGATAAATTATCATTAGCTGCAGTAGCGCCATTATTATGCGCAGGCATTACAACTTACTCACCACTCCGACATTGGAAAGTTGGCAAAGGGCATAAACTTGCAGTGCTTGGTCTTGGAGGGCTTGGGCATATGGCAGTAAAATTCGGTGTTGCATTTGGCGCAGAAGTTACTGTATTAAGTACATCTGCATCAAAAGAAGAGGCCGCAAAAGCATTGGGCGCTCATCATTTTGTAGTAACTACCGATGCTGCGCAAGTAGCCGCAGTAAAAAGTTCTTTCGATTTTATTTTAGATACTGTTTCTGTAAAACACGATATGATTATGTATATGTCGTTGCTAAAAACAAATGGCATACACATATGCGTAGGCGCACCACCTGAGCCACATATCATTTCTGCATTTGCACTTATTGGTGGCAGAAAAAGTGTTGCAGGCTCTGGCATTGGAGGCATAGCCGAAACACAAGAAATGCTTGATTACTGCGCCGAAAACAATATCGTTTCCGATATAGAAATTATAGATATAAAAGATATTACTCCCTCGTATGAGCGCATGTTAAAAGGCGATGTGCGATATAGGTTTGTAATAGATTTAGCTACATTGTAAATAATATTTTAAAAATAAAAAAATCCATCTGCTCTTACAGATGGATTTTTTTATTTGCAAAAGATGTATAAGAAGAAATATATTCAACAATTGATTGAACCTTCAACCTTTTAAACCTTTTCAACCTTATAAACCTTATAAACCTTTTAAACCTTTTAAACCTTTTAAACCTTTCAAAACCCCGCATTCTTAATATACGGTTCCACCATCATCTTATGTCCAATCATATCTTCAAAAGCTTTATTTAAATCCACACTATTACCCACCGATAAAATATATTTTCTAAAACGTTCGCCATTTGCCCTTGTCATTCCACCATGTGTTTGCATCCAATCAAACACATTATAGTCTAATGTTTTCGACCATGTATAGGCATAATAGCCAGCTGAATATCCACCACTCCAAATATGCGCAAAGTAAGGTGAGTGATATCTTGAAGGAACTTCATTTACAAGCAACCCATATTTTTGTAGCGCTTCTTTTTCAAAAACCAATGAAGGTTTAATATCACTTTCTTTTTCTACAGAATGCCAAGCCATATCAAGCGTAGCAGCGGCAAGCAATTCCGTTACATCATATCCTTTATTAAATGTTTCTGCTTTTTTTATTTTATCAATTAGTGCTTGCGGTATTACTTTTTTTGTTTGATAATGTATGGCATAATTTTTTAAAATATTTGGATCTAATGCTGCATGCTCATTTATTTGAGACGGAAATTCAACATAATCTCGAGGTACCGATGTGCCAGATAAACTAATATATTTTTGATTGGCAAACAAGCCATGCAAAGAATGCCCAAACTCATGAAACATTGTAATCACATCATCAAAACTTACGAGTGATGGATTACCCTCTGCAGGTTTTGAAAAATTAAATACATTTACAATTACTGGTTTTTGTTTTAAGTAATGCGATTGATTTACAAAATTATTCATCCATGCGCCACCACTTTTATTATCTCTTGTATAAAAATCTAAATAATAAATGGCCATACTCTTTCCATCTTTATCAAACACTTCATACGCCACCACATCCGGATGATAAACTGGCAAATCTTTTCTCACTTTAAAGGTTATACCATACATCAATTTTGCTGCAAAAAATACTCCTTTCTCCAATACCGTTTTCACTTCGAAGTAAGGTTTTATCTGACTTTCATCTAAATCGTATTTTGCCTTACGCACTTGCTCGCTATAATAATTCCAGTCCCAAGGTTCTAATTTGAAGCCTCCTTTTTGTGCATCAATTAAATCTTGTATTTCCTTCGCTTCTATTTTTGCTTTAGCCACAGCTGGCTTTGCTATTTTTGCCAATAGGTCAAACGCATTAGCTGGCGTTTTTGCCATCTGATCTTGCAAGCGCCATTCTGCATAACTTTTTTTACCCATCAATTGTGCTTTTTGCATTCTCAGCAGTGCCATTCTTTCTAAAATAGTTCTTGTATCTGCACTATCATTTTTTTCTGCTCTGTACCACGATGCGTTAAAAATATTTTCTCTTGTATCTCTATCGGCAAGGCTTTGCAATAATGGTTGTTGTGTAGTATTTAGCAATCCAATTAAATATTTTCCATCTTGCCCTGCGTCTGTAGCTTTAGTTTTTGCAGCAGCCAATTCTTCCTTACTTAGTCCATCCAAACTATTTACATCTGTAAACAAAACAGCACCATTTTTACGAGCAACCAATAATTTATTGCCAAACTGTGCACTCAATGTAGCTAACTCTTCATTTATTTTTTTTACTTTTTCTTTATTTGCTGCAGATAAATTTGCACCCGCCAGTTCAAACTGTTGCAAATAATATTGTACTAAACGTTTGTCTTCTCCCTTTAAAGCAGCCATGTTCAACGCTTTTATACGTTTATATATTTTATCGTTTAGGTACAACTTATCGCTGTGAGCCGAAAAAATGGGTGCATAATCTTCTTCAATTTTTTGCAAAGCAGGGTTGGTATTGCTACTAGTAAGATTATAAAAAATACCAGTTGCCCTATTCAAATTTTCGCCACTTATTTCCAATGCCAATACTGTATATTCAAAAGTTGGCTTTGCTGTATTATTGGCAATTTTATCTATTTCTGCATCGTGGCTTTTTAAACCCTCTTCAAAAGCAGGTTTAAAATGTTCATCTTTTATTAAATTAAATGGCGGTGCCTGATACTGCAAAGTGCTCCTTTGCAACAATGGATTATCCATAACCTTGGCTTGTGCGAAAAGCGTTTGTGTGTGTAACCCAGCAAAAATGATATTGCTAGCTATAATTATTTTTGGAAAAAATTGCATACTGTTTTATTTTTAATGGAAGATAAAAGTAATGAAATTAAGGGGAAGCGGATTTAAAATAATAAAATATGTATTTGGCTATTTTTTGAAGATTCATTTTATTTTAAAGAAAGTATTAGTATGATTGTAAAACTTTTCCGAATGAATAAATGTAGCGAAGTACTCTCTCTATGTAAATGAAAGTAGTAGTACTTAAAAAAATATTTGTTTCATTTATTGGCAATAGCATTTTTTATGATTTACATAAAAGCACACCATCTACTAACCTAACTCCTCTACAATAAAAGTTGAACCTCCCACACGGTAAGTTGTAAAACATTTACCCATAAAAAGCCGACGATATGCATATTGTAAAAGTGTGTGCGAAAAAACCCCAATGTAGCGCATAGCCTCCACATAACAAGTTAATGGCAGGCCAAACAATTGCCACTAAAAGATTTTAAAACCATAGCCAATTTTTTTAAAATTTTGCTTCTACCACTTTAAAACTTATGCTATCTGTACTCTTTGGTGTAAAAAATTTCGATTTGAAATGAACCGATGTACCTGGTGCAATGTTTTCATACACCGTTTCGTGGTCTTCTTCTAACACCGCACCTGTTTTGCTATAAAAAGAAATTTTAACATCTACATCTTTATAGGTCACCATTTTTGCATTGTTGTGTACGTCTGCATTTACCACAGTTTGCCCAATAAGGTTTTTCTTTTTGTCACCATCTACGGTTATAAATTTTATAGGATTTTTTTGCTCTATTTGTTCTATGCTTTCTTTGCTATTCTCATAGTTTTTATCGGCGTCTTTTTGCGCACCACCACAAGCTGTTAGTAATAATATGGTCGTAAAAATAGAGAGGAAAATTTTCATACGGTTAGTTTTTGTTTAAAATGATTTGTCAAAAATATGTTTACCACACGATTTTATTTTAGATTTGACGAAATAAATGGAATTTTAACGAAATCTTTTCTTTGATGCCACGAATGAACGAATAAAAATGCTTCGAAATTTGTTGCCACCTATAACACTAATTTTCACTTATCATTTATTTTATTCGTGTAAATTCGTGCCATTAGTGGCTATAAAAATGCACAAAGTGAATTACATTTAATTTTGAACAGCTAATTAAAGATAAACAACAAAACAACCAATGGTACACAATTTTAGCAAAGAACATTCCCTAATAAGCAATTGGGTAAGCGAATTAAGAAACATAAATGTACAGCAAGATCGCTTGCGTTTTCGTAGAAACCTAGAGCGTATAGCCGAAGTAATAGGCTACGAAATAAGCAAGGGCATGGAAACAGTGGATACTGAGATAACCACACCAATGGGCATAGCAAAATGCAAAGTTTTGAAAGACCAACCAGTGCTAGCTACCATACTGCGTGCAGGTTTAGCCATGCACAATGGGTTGCTTAGTTATTTTGATAGAGCCGACAATGCTTTTTTGAGTGCCTACCGAAAGCACAATGCAGACGGCAGTTTTGAAATAGCATTGGAGTACATGAGTTGCCCTCCAATTGATGGTAGAGTGGTAATTGTGAGCGACCCAATGCTTGCTACAGGCGCATCGCTCGTAAAAGCTATACAATACCTAAGAGATGCAGGAAATATTAAAGAATTACACGTAGTATGCGCCATTGCTGCTACACAAGGCATTGAAACTTTACAAAAAGCTGAACCAAATGTTACTATTTGGTGTGGGGCGGTAGATGATGATTTATCTGCAAAAGGGTACATTATACCTGGCCTTGGCGATGCTGGCGACCTTGCATATGGCACCAAAATGCAGCAATAAAGCGCTGAGAACGTTAATTTTTGAGAAATATTTCATAAACGTTGATAAGTTTTGAAATTTCTTGCAGCATTTTCAATGAATTACTTACCTTTAAGGAACAGAATCGTACACAATGAGAAAAATTTTATCTAGTTTAATAGTAATTGTATTTGCGTTGAATGCTCATGCGCAAGACCCCCATTTTTCGCAATTTTTTGCATCGCCGCTTACGCTTAACCCAGCATTTACTGGCAAGTTTGATGGTGAATGGAGACTTGCTGTGAATCACCGTGACCAATGGCCATCAATACCAAAAGCATACGTTACAAGCAGTGCATCTTTCGATATGGGTTTAATGAAAAATAAATTGCCCCAAGGCGATGTATTTGGATTAGGCATATCTGGCCTTACAGATGCAAGCGCCAATAGTCAATTAAAATTAAATTATGGTTCGGTTTCTTTATCTTATCATAAAGCATTAGACGAAGATGGTTACAATACAATAGGCGCAGGTTTTCAAGGAACATACAGTAGTTTGGTTTTAGACCAAAGTAAATTAACTTATGAAACCATGCTTGCACAAAATGGTTTTACAAATGAGTCTGGAAGAGAGTTTTTGCAAAACGGTTCTAACCAAAGTTATTTTGATATGAACGCTGGTGTTTTATATTCTGGCTCAAGCAATGGCAACAATAATTATTATGCTGGTGTATCCATTTATCATGTAAATCGTCCCAAAGTTGGTTTTAAAGATGCTAACTATCAACTAGCAAGCAGAATTACTATGCATGCAGGTGGTACACTTCCTATAACCGATGCGCTTAGTTTTAATGGCTCAGTAATACATCAAATACAAGCTAAAGCAAGTGAGACTACGCTTGGTGGTGCATTAGCATATAATGTAAATGGCGATGAAGTAAACCCTAGCAATATTTTTATTGGCTCATGGATTCGTTTAAACGATGCTATTATTCCTTACATTGGTCTTGAGGTAAATGGTTTAAGAATTGGAGCTAGTTACGATGTAAATATTAGCAGCCTCAAATCGGCTACAGCAAGCAGAGGTGGTTCTGAATTTTCTTTAATTTATATAAAACGCAAATCTGAAGTAAAGGGTATTCCTTGTCCGAAGTTTTAGGATTAGCTTGAAAAATATTTTTTGAAAAACATTCGCCTTCGGCGAATGTTTTTTTGTTTAGGGACTAAGGAGCAATGGGCAGCTGCATTGGTCCCGCATTCGGCGGAATTCCGTTCATCTGCATACCATTTCTTGTCCCTATACTTGTGTAGGGATTCATCTTTTATTATGCAATAGATTGTGCAATAGATGATGCAATATTATTTCTTCTTTCAAAATACCATTTATTTATAAATACAGCAATTCATATACATTTATATATTTTAATTGATGTTTAAATTTCAGATTTGTATCTTTAAAGCAATATAAACCCTCAGTTATATTAAAATGCTCAAAGAAATCATCATATCTATTCAATCTTTTTTTGAAGCGCATCGTTTTATAAAGAAACATCGCTTATGGAAATGGATTATTGTACCAGGTATAATTTATTGTATTTTATTTATTGCAGGCATGTATTTATTTGGCAAAACAAGCTCCGAAGCCACATCATTCATTTTACAAAAATCGGGCTTAAAAACTTGGCTAGATAGTAAGCACGAGAGCTGGTTGAACTGGTTGGTAATAATGGGTCAATTTTTTATCATCATTATTCTTTTTCTATTTTATTTTTCTTTGTTCAAATTTATTTTTCTCATTATTGGCTCGCCAGTATTTGCTTACCTCAGCGAAAAAACAGAAAGTATTTTAGTAGGCAAAGAATTTCCATTTAGCTTTCCGCAGTTTATTAAAGATATTGCTCGAGGTATAAGAATAGCATTAAGAAATTTATTGTGGCAAACCGTTTATGTGCTCAGCATTTTAATTTTATCTTTTATACCAATTGTGGGTTGGGTAGCACCCCTCATTGCATTGCTTACCGAGTGTTACTATTTTGGGTTCTCTATGTTAGATTATAGTAGCGAGCGAAATAAACTTTCTACATCTGCAAGTATAGCATTTATTGGTAAACACAAGGGCTTAGCCATTGGTAACGGATTGGTATTTTATGTGATGCATTTACTACCAATAGTAGGCTGGCTTCTTGCACCCTCATACGCTGTTGTAGCAGCTACGCTTAGTTTACACAAGGCAAGAGAAAAACAAGTTATTTATTAAAATTATTATGGCTACTATTTACCTCATACCCTGCGTACTTGCAGAAGATGCTTCTGAAACAATTCCACCTTACGTTTTAGACGCAATAAAAAAATGCAATGTGATTTTTGCAGAAAACGAAAGAACAGCAAGGCGCTTTTTAAAAATGATAGATAAAACGATTGTAATTGACGATTACGAATGGTTTGCCATACACAAAGCAGAAGCTGAACAGTTACAACAATTCACTCAAAAAATAAAAGAAGAAAAAACCATTGCCATCATTAGCGAAGCAGGATGCCCAGGCATTGCAGACCCGGGTCAAATATTGATTGCTGCTGCACAAAAATTAAATTGTACCATGAAGCCATTGGTAGGACCAAGCTCCATCTTATTGGCTTTAATGGCAAGCGGTATGAATGGGCAGCAATTTGAATTTGTTGGTTATTTACCTATAGACAATGGCGAAAGAATAAAAAAAATAAAAGAACTAGAACTTTCTTCTCAAAAAAACAACAGTACAAAAATATTTATAGAAACGCCGTATAGAAATAATCCTTTGATGGAATCGATTACAAAATCTTGTGCCGATAAAACTATGCTTTGTGTAGCAGCCAATATTACTGCTGCTAACGAAATGATAAAAACACAATCCATTGCCGAGTGGAAAAAGAAAATGCCGGAGCTTCATAAGCAACCGGCAATATTTTTACTGTATGCGGGGCAATAATTATTGCTCCTCTACCACTCCATCAACAATGTATCTACTGTCTCCACGCCAAGGCAATGTTCCTTTTTTTTCTTCGTAATGAACTTTAACTCTTTTGCCTTCAAATTCCATCATCTTTTTTGCAACACTATCAGATGCAATGGAAAAATAAAATTTCTCCGAAGCCAATGCAACGTTTGCTGTAGATGCTACACTGCTCAATACTAATTCACCTTCATAAGTTTTAAATAAATTTCCTTTATGAGATAATTTTTGCAACATGCCCGAACGAGATCCATCACTATAGGTGTAATAATATTTCCACCAAAATATTGTACCACCTACCAAAAGGAATACTACTAAAAATAATGCAACATATTTACCACAACCGCTTTTTTTCTTTCCAACAGTTGTAGATGTTCCTTTGCTTGTTTCGTTTACTAGGTTTTGTTCTGCCATATATTTTATTTTTAATTATTATTTACCATTTATTATTTATTATTAATCCCCAACTTTCAACCCTGCAAACATTTTACAACAACTTTCAACTTCCTCACAGCCCATACTCACTCACCAACCATACCAACGCTGCCATATTAGCTGCACCTAAATCTAATTCTCTTTTACTTACTGCTTCAAATACATCGGTACTTGCATGGTGTAGGTCAAAATAACGTTGGCTATCGGGGCTTAATCCAGCAAGAGCTGTTCCAATTTCTTTTAAATTATCTATATCAGAGCCGCTGCCACCTTCTCTAAAATCGTACACACCAAAATTGCAAAATAAAGGAGCCCAAGTTTTCACTTTGCTTCTTGTTTCTTCTTTCATTTCTAAAGTAAATCCTCTTGGCGTAAAACCACCTGCATCACTTTCCAGTGCAAATATATGTAGCTCTTTTTTTAGTTTTGCATTTTTCAAGTAAGCATCTGCGCCGCCGCTTCCATTTTCTTCGTTCATGTACATTACAGCACGTATGGTTCTTTTTGGATGCAAGCCAGTTTTTTTTAGCACTCTTATTATTTCTATGGTTTGCATAATACCTGCCCCATTATCTTGTGCGCCCTCTGCTAGGTCCCAGCTATCCAAATGCCCCCCTACAGTTATTATTTCTTTAGGTGTCTTTGTTCCAATTATTTCTCCAATTACATTATACGATTGCACAGGGGCTAGCATGGTACAATTGTTCTTAAAAAACCCTACTATCTTCTTTCCTTGCTGCAATATTTTGCTAATAGCATTTGCGTTATTGGTACTAATAGCTACGGCAGGTATTTTAGGAAAAGAGTCGTTGTATCTGGTCATGCCTGTATGTGGGTAGTCGTCTGCATTGCTAGCTAATGAGCGTACCAATACCCCTATAGCCCCGTACTTGGCTGCCTGTGCAGCACCGCTCCTTCGCCCCACCCCAGCTGCACCATAAGCATTAAATGTTCCAATAAAAGTAGGATCCATTGGTATATTAAAAAATACCATTTTGCCTTTTACTGCATTACCTAGTTTATGCAATTCATTCATTGTTTTTACTTCTACAATATCTGCTCTTATAAATTTATTTTTACTACCCTCACTATTACCAAGCGATGTAAGTTGTAGTGGATATTTTTTGCCATCCACTATAAAATATCCTTCTTCTTTGGTTAAACGCACCCAATGTGGCACCATGCATGGTTGCAAATAGACCGTATCTGCACCAGCATCCATTAACATTTTTTTTGTAGCATATACCGCCTTTTCTGCACCTACACTACCGCTTAATCTATGTCCAATTTTTTTACATAAAAAACGTAGGTTTTCATACGCCATACTATTTATCATTACTTCGTCGGCAATTCTTTTTATAATTGTGCTATCAGAAACATAATTTGGGTTTTGTGCAAAAGAAATAAACATTGCACATATACTCAATAAAAGACAAATGCATTTTTTCATCTAAAAAAATTAATTGCTACAAACATAAACATTTACTTTAAAATTTTTGTAATAAAAACGAACTCAATTTTTAATCATTAAATTGCATCTCTTTATTAAGCCATAAGAATTTTAATATATGAACATAGCAATAGTTTGTTACCCCACATTTGGCGGTAGCGGTGTATTAGCCACAGAACTAGGTATAGCACTTGCCAATAAAGGCCACAATATTCATTTTATTACCTACCAACAACCAGTAAGACTCGGTGGTTTTCATGCCAATATTTTTTATCACGAAGTGCGTGTGCCTACTTACCCTTTGTTCGATTTTCCACCTTACGAAACAGCATTGGCTAGCACTATGGTGGACGTGGTAAACAATCACCATGTGGATTTATTGCATGTTCATTATGCTATTCCACATGCTTCGGCTGCGTATATGGCAAAACAAATTCTTGCCAAACAAGGCAAAAAAATACCCGTTATAACAACCTTGCATGGTACTGATATAACGCTTGTTGGCAGAGATAAAACCTATAGTCCTGTGGTCACATTTTCTATGGAAGAAAGTGATATACTTACCGCCGTTTCGGAAAACTTAAAAGCAGAAACCTATCGCAATTTTGACATTGATAAGCCCATTGAAGTTATTTACAATTTTGTAGATGTAAAACGTTTTCACAAAAAACCCATATCCGCTTTCAAAAAATTAATAGCGCCAAATGGCGAAAGAATTATTGTACATGCATCTAATTTTAGAAAAGTAAAACGTGTAGGCGATGTTATAAAAACATTTCAATTAATAGCAAAAGAAATTCCTGCAAAACTAATTCTTATAGGTGATGGCCCTGAGCGACCAGAACTTGAAGCCACCACCAGAGAATGTGAAAATAAAGACGATATAAAATTTTTGGGGAAGCAAGAACAAATGGAAGATTTACTACCAATTGCAGATTTATTTTTATTGCCAAGTGAATATGAAAGTTTTGGGCTTGCCGCATTAGAAGCCATGGCTGCAGAAGTGCCTGTAATTTCTACTAATGCTGGTGGGTTACCCGAAATAATTATTAATGGCGATTGCGGCTATATGAGCAATATAGGCGATGTGGATGACATGGCTACAAATGCACTTAAAATATTGAAAGACGAAAATGTATATCAAAAATTTAAAGCCAATGCTTTAAAACAAGCACAGCGTTTTGGTATAGAAAATATAGTGCCTCAATATGAAGCACTATATAAAAAAGTTTTATAAAAATTTTTTATCTGCTACGCAACCATTTTTCAGGATTAAGTTCTGTGTATTCTCTAGCACATTGAAAATCTACCGCACCAATACCATCAAAGTTTGATGCCACTTTTCCTATTGTTTGATGCGATTTTACTTCTTGATCTTTTTTTACAGTTACACTGTTGATATTGCTATAGGATGTGTAGTAATTACCATGTTTAATGGTAACCAAATATTTTCCATCATCAATTTCTACAATTAGAATTACCACACCATCAAATACTGCTTTCACTTGCGTACCAATAGATGCAGAAATAGTAACAGCACTATTTTCTAGCCAATTACCGCTTGGCAATTGTATTCTGCCATAATGGTTTAAAACAGCGCCATTATCCACAGGCCAAGGTAAACTTCCTTTATTCCTTTCAAAACTAGCATTTAAGGCTACGCTTTCCGAGTTCAAATCTATGCTTTCAGGTGCTACTACAACTTTAGGGGTTTTAGGCTCTTTAACAGTTGTTTTTGCAATTGGCTCTGTTGTTTTCCCAGTTGTTGGGTTTGCTTTTACATTTTTTGCTTCTGCAGCTTTTCGTGCTTTTTCTGCAGCGGCGGCGGCGGCGGCCAATTCTTCTCTTTTCTTTTTGGCAGCTTTTTCTGCTGCTAATCTTTTTTCATTTGCTTCTTTTATAGCTTTGGCAATAGCCGCTTTTATTGCGGCATTCACTTTGGCCACTTGTTTTTGATTTGCAGATATGCTGGCGTTCAATTCACTTCCTTTTCTTTTTAATTGTTCTGCAATTTTAGCCTGCACAGCTTTTTGTTCTTCTATTTTTTTTAGTTCTTCTTCTTGTACATTTAAGGTTACATTTTTATGTTGCCTCGATACACCTAAGTCTTCTAATTTATTTCTTCTCAATTCTTGTGTGCGAATAATATTCTGGCCTTGCATTTCTCTATAGGTACGATAACTTTTTAAATAGGCAATACGTTTTACCGCATCATTAAAATTATCTGCCGAAAAAATAAAATTTAAAAACTCGTAGTTTCCTCTATTCTTATACGCATACACCATACTTTTTGCATACTCTTGTTTTAAAGTATCTAACAGTTTGTCATACTTGTTTAAATCCTTTTGAAGCCCATAAATATTATTATCTAAAATGTTTAAATCTTTAGTAATAGTTCCCATCACTTTTTCTTGCAAATTGGCTTTGTTGTTAAAAACACTTATAGCACTAAGCGTGTTTTGTTTTTCTTTATTTACATTTCCAAGTAATTTTTGTGCATCTTCTATTTCTTTCTTCAATTGTTGGCGCTGTTTTTCTAGCTCTGCCCTAGTTTGAGCAAATACAGTTATAGAAGTAAAATAAAAAAGGGCGAATGCAAAAATTACTCTCATCATAGTCTTGTGGTTAGTATTACAAAATGGCAATGAATATTCCATTGCATATTTATGTTCTTAACGAACGAGCATTAAAAATAACGATTAATTCTTTTTATAGTTTTTAGGAACGCTAATAGAAACCGATAATTCTTTGTTAAACTCGTATTGTTTAAAATTCATTCTAATATCTAATTTGTTTTTTTCTGTTGCTATTATTTCTCTATAAGTAGAAAATGGGAAGACGCTTGTATTGTTATAATTATCAAATGTAAAATCTGCCGTTCGATTTTGAGTTACATCAATATCATCCAATTTGCAATGCTGTAATAAATTATCTGGTGTAGATATGGTAATTAAATTTTTAAACGATGCCCCTACGGACGATACTAATAAAAATTTCTCAAACTTTCTTACAGAGATATTTTTTTCGTTAAAAAAAATAGGATTACCTACCAATAAGTCCTGTACCGTAAAATAATCAAAAGGTATTTCTGTAATTTCTTGCAAATAATCTATGGATCGATAATGTACTTCACGCTCCAGTTTATCTACCAATATTACACTGTCTTTTGTTATTAAAACTCTAAAGACTTCTACATTTAAAAAACTAGCAGAAATAGAAATCCAAATAGCACTGTCTTTTATCATACGCACATTGGCAATCAAATCGGGCTTTTTACCTTTACTCGTTTCTATATCCAATTTTATTTTTGCAGAAAAAGTTTTAAAATCTATTCTACTTTTTTGTAGATTGGTTTTTGTTGTATTTACAAGCAATAAAGAATCTGCCCTCGAATTTATTTGCACATTTTTAGTTGTATCTCTTGGTGCTATAGCTTTACTAATAGCCCTGCCCGATTTACATTGTGTAAACGAAAATACTGTCGCAATCAAAAATAAATAAATAAATATTTTCATAAAAATGTTTATACACCTGTATGGCCAAAACCACCAGCTGCTCTTTCTGTTTCTGTTAAAGTATCCACCAAAACCAAGGTCGCTTTTTCTACTTTTGCTACTATTAATTGTGCTATTCTATCATTGTTGTTTATTGATTGTGACTCGTTACTTAAATTTATTAATAAAACCTTCAGTTCTCCTCTGTAATCACTATCAATAGTACCGGGTGTGTTAAGACAAGTAATACCATTTTTAAAAGCAAGTCCGCTTCGGGGTCGTATCTGTACTTCGTACCCTTCTGGTATTTCCATAAAAATACCAGTTGGTATCAGCATACGTTCCAATGGGGCAAGTGTAATAGTTTCGCTTATGCTTGCTCGAATATCCATACCTGCTGCTCCTTGCGTAGCATAATGCGGCAATTCATTACCCGATGTATTTACGATTTTTATTTTTACATCCATTATTGTATCATTATATTTTTTGCAATAATACGGTAGCGTTGGCAAACAATCCTTCTTCTCTGCCAGCAAATCCCATTTTTTCTGTAGTAGTTGCTTTTATGGAGATATCATTTTCACTAATTTCTAAAATTGTTGCAATTACTTTTTGCATTTCATTTGCATAAGGCATCACTTTTGGTTTTTCCAAACAAATATTACTATCAATGTTTACAACAACATATCCTTTTTCTTTTATGAGAGCATATGTTTTTGATAACAATATTTTACTATCGATATTTTTTAGGTAGGCATCTGTATCGGGAAAATGTTTTCCTATATCTCCTAAGCAAAGTGCTCCAAGCAAAGCATCGCAGATAGCATGTAACAATACATCAGCATCGCTATGTCCTAATGCGCCTTTATGATGCGGAATTTTCACTCCACCTATACATAAATCTCTTCCTTCTAACAATTGATGAAAATCTATTCCGGATCCTATTCTAAAAGACATATGCATTATTTGTAGCAAAGATGCACAAATCATTTTGTAAAAAAAAAGCGTTCCAATGAATATGGAACGCTTTTTAATAAAATATTTCTGTTAAATTATTTTTTATCTAAATCAAACATTAAACTGAAACGAATTGTATTTGATAATGGATTACGAGTAATACCTGCTCCTGATGGGAAGATATAAGCAAGGTTTAAGCCTAAAGAGCTATACTTTAAACCTGCACCTACTGTAAAATAACGGCGATCTCCTTTAAATTTATTTTCTAGAAAATAACCTGCTCTAAAAGCAAATTGATCTTTGTACCAGTATTCAGCACCTATAGAAGCACTAAATTCTTTCAATTTTTCAGATCCGCCACCTGGTGCACTGAATAAACCCTTACCCCAGCTACTTACTACACTAGTTTTGCGGTAATCTGCTGATGCTACTGCACCAGTATCTGGAGTAGGAACCATTAGTTTGTTAATATCTAAAGCAAAAGTAATTTTACTATCTGCATCAAATACTTTGGTATAAGCACTACCTAAGCCAAGGTTAGCAGGTATAAAGTCTCTTTGAAGATTATCATCAGTATAAGAGATTTTGCCACCTAGGTTACTTAAAGTTACACCGTAGTTAAACCCTTCGCCATTTTCTTTGGCACCAGTATGATAAAAATGTAAGTCTGCAGCTACTGTACTTCCTTTTTTGTAGTTTACCCCATTGTAATTTCCTACAGCAAGGTTAGAGCTAATATAACGTACACCAATACCTAACCCTGTTTTAGCGCCCAATTTTCTTGAGTAACCACCTTCAATAGCAAATTCACGTGGACGATTGCTACCAACATTGTTACCTGCTTGATCAGTAAATTGAATATCGCCAAGGCTGAAATATCTCAATCCTAAAGAAAGCGCTTGAGACTCGTCTAATTTGTAATACCCTGCTAAAGAAGCAAGATATACATCTTTCAAATTAAGATCGCTCAACCATGGAGTATAGGTAACAGCTACAGACCCTTGTTTAGTAGCAAATGGTGTTTTACCTAAATTCCAAAAATTAGAATATGCGTCAGCCGAAGTAGCGATACCAGCTTCACCCATACCTGTAGCACGAGCATCAGGAGTAATTCTTAACATAGGTACAGCAGTAGTTACTACATTGGTAGTTTGTCCTATATTTTGTGCGTTTGTAATTGTTGTTGCACCGCCTATTAACATCGCTAAGGCAGCTAGTTTCAAAATTGCTTGTTTCATGCTTTTTTTTTGTCTGGTTAGGTAGACTTCCCTCTAATAAGCGTTTAGTTTTAATTGTTGAAGAGCAACTTTAATATTTAAGCAACCCCGAATAATGATGCAATTTATAAATTCTTGTTAAATAAAAACAAATTTATTTGTCAAATATATAAATTTTATTTTTTTTCAACCAAATTTTATTCTCTATTTAAATAAAGATTTAATTGAAATGTTGACATTTTCAGTCATTTGAAGTAAAAGTATTGTTCAATATGACAGATATACATACAAAAACGTTGCACTTAAAAAAAAATTGTTGCCACAAATAAAATGCTAAAGATTTCTTAACACATAAATCTTTAATCAAAAATATTTATATTCGCAACTTGAATTATTATTGTTTTAGGCAATAATAGATTTCTTTTTTCGTTCAATACACTGTAAAAGACAGCAAATTATGTTAAAAACATTCTCTAGCAGAAATATGATATTGTTAGGAGCAGCAGCTTTATCATTATCATTAAGCGCATGTAGTAAAAAAAGTGGCGGCGGCAAAGGCAAGTCTAGTATGACTGGCTGGAACTATGGCGACAAAAAAATGGGCAACTTTAATGTTGCTAAAGTAAAATACCCTAAAGCTGGTCCTGGTCTTGTGTTTGTGCAAGGCGGTTCGTTTGTAATGGGCGCTAAAGATGAAGATGTTATGGGCGATTGGAACAATGTTCCCCGTCGTGTAACTGTACCTTCTTTTTTTATAGATGAAACTGAAGTAGCCAATGTGCATTATCGTGAATACATTTATTGGTTAGATAATACCTTTGCAGGCGATACCAATATACTACCAAAAGCTTTGCCAGATACTTTGGTTTGGAGAGAAGAGCTTGCCTACAATGAACCATACGTAGAATACTACTTTAGGTTTCCTTCATATAATTACTATCCTGTAGTTGGTGTATCTTGGCAGCAAGCTCATGATTTCTGTATCTGGAGAACAGATAGGGTGAATGAACTTAAATTGATGGAAAAAGGATTTTTAGATAAAAATGCCATCACTAAAGAAATGGGGGGAAGTGCAGGTGCTAATGGTACTTTTAATACAGAGGCATACCTTACAAATCCTGAGTTGGTAGAAATGAAAAAAGGTAAACCTAAGAATTCTGGTTTAAAAGACATAAAAGGCAAACCTCGTAATACTGTGAAAATGGAAGATGGTATTCTTAATATGGGTTATCGTTTACCTACAGAAGCAGAGTGGGAATATGCAGCTTATGGTTTGCTAGATCAAAATCCAAAAATACGTAAAAAAGAAAAAGAAACAGGTGAAGAAAATCGCAATAACCAACAAGTTTACTCTTGGTCTAAAAACCCGAATGGCTTGCGTGATAATCGTAGAGGTAGCTGGCAAGGTAAGTTTTTGGCAAACTTTAAAAGAGGAAACGGAGATAATATGGGTATTGCAGGTGGTTTGAATGATCGTGCTGCTATTACTGGTAATGTGAAATCTTTTTACCCAAATTCGTTTGGCTTATATAATATGAGTGGAAACGTTAGTGAGTGGGTTGGTGATGTGTATAGAGCACAAACTTCTATTGATGGGCAAGATTTTAATACTTTCCGTGGTAATAAATTTACAAAATTATTTAAGAATGCAGATGGCTCTTATGAAAGAGATAGCGTAGGCCACTTAAAGAGACAAGAAATTTCTGATGATGAAGTAAAGAACAGAGCGAACTACCAGCATAACAATGTAATTAATTATATGGACGGTGACTCTGCAAGTGGTGTAACTTATGGTTTTGGTATTACTTCTTTAATAAACGATCAAACAAGAGTTATTAAAGGTGGTAGCTGGAATGATAGAGCTTATTGGTTATCGCCAGGCACACGTCGTTACATGCAAGAATACCAAGCTGCAAGTACAGTAGGTTTTAGATGTGCGCAAACATATCTTGGCCCTCCTGAAGGACCTGGTTTTAAAGACGGAAACAATTTCCCATCTAGAAAACAAAAATCGAAAAGATAATAATCTATAATAATTATTTAAAGCCCTTCACACATTGAAGGGTTTTTTTATGCCTTTATAACTTTAGCTCACTATTTTTGCAACATGACGATTAAAGATTTATACAATATATTTCTACAATATCCCTCAGTAGAAACAGATACAAGAAAAATAAAAACGGGCGATATTTTCTTTGCGCTCAAAGGTCCAAATTTTAATGGCAATGCTTTCGCAGAAAAAGCGCTAGAACTAGGAGCATCGTTTTGTGTATGTGATGAAAAAACAAGTTTTGAAAGCGATAAAATAATTTATGTAGAGGATGTGCTAACTACTTTGCAAGCATTAGCAAAATACCATAGAGAACAATTTGATATCATGCCTAACGGCAGACAGGTTCCATTTATTGCTATAACTGGTAGTAATGGAAAAACAACCACCAAGGAGTTGGTATTTGCAGTGCTGAGCAGCCATTTTAAATGCTATACTACACAAGGTAATTTAAACAACCATATTGGTGTACCACTTACACTACTTTCTATAAAAAAAGATGCAGAAATAGCAGTGATAGAAATGGGCGCCAATCATCAAAAAGAAATAGCAAGTTATTGTGCCTACACATTACCTACGCACGGGCTTATAAACAATTGTGGCAAGGCACACTTAGAGGGCTTTGGTGGCGAGGAAGGTGTACGAAAAGGCAAAGGAGAATTGTACGATTTTATTGCTGCAAACAATGGCACTATTTTTATAAACACAGATTATGATTACTTAGCAGAAATGAGCAAACATGTACAACATAAAATTACTTATGGCTCTAGTAATGCAAGTGTAACTGGTGTAATAAAAGAAGATGAACATTTTTTAGTAGTATCTATTACTGGTGGCGCAAATATTGACACTATAAAAACACAACTTGCTGGCAATTATAATTTATCGAATGTACTTAGTGCAGTATGTATTGGTAAAACATTTGGCGTACCTGATGAAAAAATAAAAAAGGCAATTGAAAATTATGTGCCGTCAAACAGTCGTTCGCAAATAATACAAAAAGGAACAAATACTATTTTGTTAGACGCTTATAATGCAAACCCAAGTAGCATGAAAGCTGCCATAGAAAATTTTGCAAAAATGAGTGGGGAAAATAAAATAGTAATACTTGGTGCAATGATGGAGTTAGGAGAACATAGTATTGCTGAACACACTGCCGTAGTAGATTTATTGCAACAATACAAATGGCATAAAATAATATTGGCAGGAAAAGATTATACAACCTTGCCAGAAAATACCCTACATTTTAATACATCTGACGAAGTAGCCGTTTGGTATAAAAATGAGCAAATAGAAAATAGTACAATTCTTATAAAAGGCTCTAGAGGTATGGCAATGGAAAAAGTGATTGAATGATTATAGTATGATTAATCTTTTGTCATTTCATTTAAAAAATCGTTGAGCGATAGTTCTGTAGTTAGTTGCAATTTTTTCCTAAGTCTATACCTGCTTATTTCTACTCCCCTAACAGAAATATTCATAAGTTGTGCAATTTCTTTAGAAGAAAGTTTTAATTGCAAATAAGCGCAAACTTTTAAATCGGTATTGGTTAAAGCTGGGAACCTTAATTTTAGTTTATTTAAAAACCCATTATTCACTTCATCGAAGTGTATAGAAAATTGTTCCCAATTGGAATTGTTTTTTTCTATATCACTCACCAATTGTATGGCTTTTTTTACATCGTGATTTCCCCCAGTTTTTTTATACAATTGTTGTAACTCGTCTTTTACTTTTACCAAGGCATCACCACGTTCTACCAAATGCATACTGGCATCTGCCAATTCTTTATTTTTATAAATTACTTCATTTAATAATTTTTCATTTTGCAATTCAATAATTTCTTTCTCACTTTTTTGAAGTTCTAATTGGTGAATATATTTTAATTGTTTTTGCTCTTCTTCAAATTTTATTTGTTGTTTTGTAAATTTATTACGTTGCCACTTACTATAATAAAATACTCCAACTATAAAAAGCAAAGCATATAAAAGATAAGCCCATACGGTGTTGTACCATGCTGGCTTTATTTCAAAACTATAACTTACCGTTTCAGATTCACCACCTGTATTGTTTTTTGCTTTTACATTAAAGGTATATTTGCCGCTTGGCAAGTTGGTGTAATCTTTTTCTGTTTTGGTGGTCCAAGCATCCCATTTATTTTCGTAACCTTTTAATTGGTAACTGTACTCAATATTATTTTTTGTAGCAAAAGAAGGAGTGCTAAATTCAAAATGAAAAGAATTGTTGCTGCTTGGAAATTGTTGAATTAAATTTTTATTTTGCTGATAAGCTGTATCATTACCATGTTGAAAAAAACCTCCAAAAATTAAACTATCTTGGTTTCCAAAAGCATTTACTTGAGTTAATAATACAGTTAGTTTAGGTTTTGATGTTTTGTATTTTTCATAATTTATGTGTATGATACCATTATTAGAGGCAATAAAAACATTTTGTTTATTGTAAGCATATACGTTTTCAAAACCTGCAAGCACTTTACCTGTTAGTTCAGGAAAATAATTAAGGGTATATATTTTTTCTGCATCTATATATTTTGCTACACCAATTTTCTTGCCTGTGCAAAACCAAATATTTCCTTCAGCATCTTCATTAAGATACTGTATACCAATACCTCCAAATGCTTTGTGTAAGAGCGGAGAAGGAATAAATTTTTTTGCAGTAGCATCATATTCATACAAACCTTTTTCTGTAGCAAAAACAATTCTACTTTTAATTTTAAAAACATAATTTCTTAGTGACGATGGCAAGCCATTTTTTTCGGTAAATAATTCAGCTGTAAATGATTTATTATCTGCTGACAAAGAAATTTTATACACGCCACGGTAAGGGTGGGAAGCCCAAATATCATTATTATTGTCTATCGTTAAAAAACGAAGCGATTCAAACAATCCTTTGAGGTTGTAATTATTTGAAAATTTATTATTGGCAAATTCGTACATAGAAAGGCCAGCATATGAGCCTGCCAAAATATTTTTTGCTGGACTAACTAAACTTGTAGGCTGAAATAACCAAATGCCATGGTCGTCAGATAATTGAGTAGCGATATTGTTTTGAATAACAAAGGCTCCATTATGATGCCCCATCAATAAATGTTCGTTTACTTCATCGAGCCGCCATACTTGCCCTCCACTATTTTGTATTTGCGTAAAATTGCCTTTTGAAAAACTATAATCGTTTTTAGAAAGCGATAATGGTGAAACATAAGCCCCATCTGATGTAGCAATGTATAGAGCATTGTTAAAAATTTTTGCCGCATAGCCAGATACTTCATTATTGCTACTTGGCTTTATGTATTTGATGGGTGCGTTATAGGCAATATAACTAATTCCATTATCGAGCCCTGCCCAAATATTTTTTTCGTTATCTAAAAAAACAGATAGCACATTGTTGTTTTTAATGCCTTCTTGCATACCCATTCTTTGAACAACTTCTCCTGCATTATTCATTACAATGCATCCATTAGATGTTGTACCAATTGCAAATTCGTTTTCATTTATTTGATCGAGTGCATATATTTGACCTGTCATTAAAACAGGATCTATTGTTGTTGTCTTTTTTATTAGCATTCCATTGCTTAAGCTAAAAAGGCCATTCTGCAAAGAACTTATGGTAAGGCTCCCATCTGCATTTGTTATTATGCCTGTAATTTCAATTTTTGCAAAAGGATTTTCTTTGAACAATGGTTGCCAAATATTATTTATAAATTGAAATAGCCCATTTTGTTTATCTAGTGCAAATAGTTTTCCGCCTGTCATTTTCATAAACTGCCAAACAGACGTAGCAGGGTAAGTAAGTATTGCTTCATTTTTATATTCAAAAATTTTATCCGCAGTTCTAAAAAATACTGCTCCATTTAATATTTCAACATCCCATACATCGTTAAATTTATTATAGGAAGCTGGAATCAATTTTTTTAAAGAACTATATTCTAGTACGCCATTTTTATTAGCGGCAAAAAAACCAATTTCATCTTGCCCACCTGCGTAAATCCTATTTTTTTCGTCCAAGGCAATGGAACGCAATATCGTTTTATTGGGTTGGGGATAGAGTTTCCAATATTTTCCGTCATAAGTAAGTAATCCTTCATTGTTGGCAAAATACATTCTTCCATTTTTGTCTTGCTTAATATCCCAAGTTTGTGCGCCTGCATGAAAGTCATTTATACCAAAATTTAATACCTGCGGCAAGCCAATGGTATTTTGCCCAATTACAATTTTGGCAAAGAAGAAAAATAATAAATATAAATACCCTTTTTTCAAGTTATAAATATAAACATTAGTTTGTAGTAGCAATGATGTATTTATTTAACATTGAAAATCATACACTTAAAATATGTTGATGTAGTATAGATGTAGTCATTTACACAATTGTTTCATAAAACAATTTGATATTTAACTTTCCAAATAACAAAATAAATTACCCCTTTTAAAACAAATAAATTTTACCTAAGATGAACAAAAAACTTTACTCCCTAATTTTAATGCTATTTATTGGTTTTAGTGTCTTTGCACAACCATCTTTGCCACCTGCATCGCCAACAAAGCCCGCAGCCGATGTAATTTCTCTTTTTAGTGATAGTTACACAGATGTTGCTGGCACAGATTGGTTTCCAAATTGGGGGCAATCTACAGTCGTATCCAATATTGCTATATTAGGCAACAACATTAAAGTTTACTCCAATACAAATTATGAGGGTACGCAATTTGCCGCACCTATCAATGCATCTACTATGACGAATTTGCATTTAGATATTTGGACAGCAGATTGCACTGCTTTTGACGTATATCTCATTAATATACCACCACTTACACAAACAGAACAAAAATTTACGTTAACCCCAAATAATACAGGTTGGAATAGTTTTGATATCCCATTAAATCAATACACAAATATTATTTTAAGTGGTATTGGTCAGTTTAAATTTGTAGCTACACCAGCTGGAAGCAATCTTTATATTGACAATATTTATTTTTGGAAACCTGCAAATGCTCCAACAATTACTGGTTTTACTGTTCCTGCAAAAGTAATTGGAGACCCAAGTTTTACACTTACAGCACCTACAAGCAATAGTACAGGGGCATTTACATATACTAGCAGCAATGCTAGTGTGGCAACTATTATTGGCGATGTAGTTACAATTGTGGGTGTTGGTACATCTACCATTACTGCTAACCAAGCTGCTGCTGGTGCTTATGGTGCTGGTTCTGCAACTGCACAACTGGTCGTATCTTTGTACCCTCCACCAGCTACTAATGCCCCTGACCCTACAGCAGCAAGCACAGATGTTATTTCAGTGTATAGTAACACCTATACAGACCTCGCAGGTACAGATTTTTTTCCAAATTGGGGCCAATCAACCGTTGTTTCAGAAATTTCTATTGGTGCAAACACTATTAAAAAAATGGATAACTGTAACTATGAAGGAACGCAATTTGCAGCTCCTATCAATGCATCAGCTATGCAATATTTGCATATAGATATTTGGACACCAAATTGTACTTCTTTTGATTTGTATTTAATAAACCCAGGTCCTTTAGAACAAAAAGTTACACTTACACCTAATAATACAGGATGGAATAGTTTTAATATTGTTTTATCTCAATATAATGCAATTAATTTAGCTAATATTATTCAATTCAAATATGTATCAACCCCATTTGGTGGAACAATTGTTTATTATGACAATGTATATTTTTGGAAAGTACCAAACCCTCCTACTATTACAAACTTTAGCATTCCTGCACAGGTTACAGGTGTTGCACCATTTGCAATAACAGCTCCTACAAGTAATAGTAGTGGTGCATTTACATACACAAGTAGCAATACTAACGTAGCTACAATATCTGGAAATATTATTACCATTTTAGGTGGCGGAACATCTACCATAACAGCTACACAAGCTGCTGCTGGTGGTTTTGGAGCCGGTATAATTACTGCATCTTTAGTTGTAACATTTGGCCCACCAATGGTAGCAGCTCCCGATCCTACTGCGGCAAGTGTAGATGTAATTTCGATATATAGTAACACCTATACAGACCTTGCAGGTACGGATTTTTTTCCAAATTGGAGTCAATCAACCGTTGTTTCAGAAATTTCTATTGGTGCGAACACTATTAAAAAAATGGATAACTTTAACTATGAAGGAACGCAATTTGCAGCGCCAGTTGATGCCTCTACTATGCAAAATTTACATATAGACATTTGGACGCCAAATTGCACAACTTTTGAGTTGTATTTAATAAACCCAGGACCTGTAGAACAAAAAGTTACGCTTACACCTAATAATACAGGATGGAATAGTTACAATATTCCATTATCTCAATACACAGCTATTAATTTAACTAACATTATTCAATTCAAATATGTTTCAGTTCCTTTTGGTGGAACAACCGTTTATTACGATAATGTATATTTTTGGCGCTCTCCTAATCCGCCAACCATTACCAACTTTAGCATTCCTGCACAAGTTGTAGGCGCAGCACCTCTAACAA
Organism: Ferruginibacter sp.; assembly: GCA_043729825.1. Classification (GTDB taxonomy): domain Bacteria; phylum Bacteroidota; class Bacteroidia; order Chitinophagales; family Chitinophagaceae; genus Ferruginibacter. Next base: position 9,561 of record JAYTLA010000007.1, on the reverse strand, counting down.
TAACTGCTCCAACAAGCAATAGCACTGGTGCATTTACATACACAAGTAGCAATACAAGTGTAGCTACAATAGTGGGCAATGTAATTACAATTGTGGGAGGTGGTTCATCTACAATAACAGCTACACAAGCTGCTGCTGGCGGTTTTGGTGCAGGCTCTATCACTACATCTTTAGTAGTTTCATTTGCTACACCAATGATTGCAGCTCCAGTTCCTACAGCTTTAAGTACAAATGTGTTTTCTTTATTTTCTGATAGCTATACAAACTTAGCTGGTATAGATTGGTTTCCGAATTGGAATCAAACTACTGTAGCAACAGATATAATGATTGGAGGAAATACCACTCGTAAATACGATAATTTAAATTACCAAGGAGTACAGTTTGCAACACCAATAAATGTGGCTGCTTATAGTAAATTGCATGTAGATATTTGGACACCAAATTGTACAGCATTTAAAGTGTTCTTAATCAATATTGCTCCTGCGCCATTTGTAGAACAATCTGTTACATTAACACCTACCTTCAATGGATGGAATAGCTACGATATTGTACTAGCAACATCTTTTAGAAGCCCAACAACAGTAGTTGATTTAACACAAGTTGGTCAAATGAAATTTGAAGGCGTTCCTTTTGGTGGCAGTATTGTTTATGTAGATAACATTTATTTTTACAACAGCTCGGTAGTACCAGTATCATTAACGAACTTTACAGCCACAAAAAATAAAAATATTACCAATATCAATTGGAATACTTTAACAGAAACTGGCAATAAAGGTTTTGATGTGGAAAAAAGTACAGACGGAAGGAATTTTACTTCATTAGAATTTGTACCTTCACAAGGCAATTCAAAAAACAATTACGCTAGTATAGATAAAGCTCCAAAAGTTGGTGTAAATTATTACAGATTGAAACAAATTGATGTTGACGGAAGATTTACATACTCGTCTATTGTTTCTGTAAAATTTGATAAAGAAGATGTAGCTAGTTTTTCTTTCTTCCCTAATCCTGCAAAAGAAATGTTGAAAATAAATGTAGGGTTAATAGAAAATGATCATGCTACAATCAAATTAATGAACACAGTTGGGCAAACGGTAATTTCTCAAACGATAAATAAGTCTGCGGCTAATTCAGTTATTAGTTTTGATGTATCAAAAATAGAAAGTGGCATCTATTATTTAGCATTAAAAAATGGCACTACTAGCAGTGTAGAAAAAGTGGTTATTAATTAGGCTTTTGAAAATACAAAGATTTAAAAAATACGTATATTGAAATAACGAAGAAATAAGAGAATTAGCTTAAAAATTAATTCTCTTATTTTTTTTCTTGGAATTGAATTATTGTTTCTTATAAAAAATTAAATATGGTTATTAAAAAATTATTCTTTGCAGTGCTATTGAGTGTGTGTTGCTTTTTAGTGAACGCACAAAATATTACAGGAAAAGTGCGAGCAAAAGAAACAGGAAAAGAATTGGAAGGTGCAACTGTAAGTGTAAAAGGAACAAAGATTAATACGTTGACTGATGCGAATGGTAGTTTTTCTATTGTGGCAGAAAAAGGTGCTACGTTGGTTGTTTCTTTTGTTGGTCTAAAAGCTCAAAGCTATAAAATTGGTTCATCTAACAATGTAGATATTGTTTTGGAAGATGGACCTAAGTATTTAGAAGATGTAGTTGTAATTGGATATGGCACAAAAACTAGAAAAGGAATATCTACATCTATTTCTTCTATTTCTGAAAAAGATATTAGAACTGCACCTGTAGCAGATGCAGCACAAGCATTGCAAGGTAAAGTATCAGGCGTATCAATAGTGCAAAGTAGTGGCGCACCAGGTGGTACTGGTGGCACTAAATTAAGGATTCGTGGCATTACTTCTATTAACGGAAATAGTAGCCCGTTGATAGTTGTTGATGGGTATCCGTTGCCTACTGTACCTCTTGATCAAAATGTGGAAAATGTATTGAACTCATTTGGAACTGGCGATATAGAAAGAATAGATGTATTGAAAGATGCTGGAGCTTGCGCTATTTATGGTGTAAGAGGTGCCAATGGTGTTATAATGATAACTACAAAAAGAGGGAAAGCTGGTAGAACAAGCTTGTCATTAGATGTGTATAGAGGAATACAACAAGCTTGGCAATTGCCAAAAATGCTAAATGCAAGAGAATACGCTATCATAAACAGTGAAGCGGCTATAGCAAGTGGAAAAACAATATTGCCCAAGCTTGCAGATTTTAATGCAATAGAACAGCAATACGGAGAGGGCACAAATTGGTTGAATGAAATTTTTAGAAAAGCTGCTATGCAGAGTGTTAACCTTACTGCCACTGGCGGTTCAGACAAAGCGCAGTTTTCTTTCTCTGCTGGTTATTTTAAACAAGATGGAATTATTTACAATACAGATTTTGAACGCTTCAGTCTTCGTTTTAATGGAGATATAAAACTTAGCAGTAAAATTAAAATTGGCAACTCAATTGGCATTAATAAATTTACAGAACATGGAATAGATACATATACTCCATTTAACAGTATTGTATTATTGGCACTTACTGCACCACCTACAGTAAAACCTCGTAACGCTGATGGTACTTACGCAGGTGGCCAAGGAAATATAGATGGATTTAGTGAGCCTAACCCTGTATATGAATTAGAAGTTCCAAAAAATACGAATACAAAATACCGTACTACAGGAAATCTTTTTGCAGAAATAGAAATAATAAAGGGTTTAAAACTGAAGACTCTTTTTGGTGCCGATTTTATTTACCAAGAAAATAATAATTTTAGGCCAATTACACCTTCTACTGGTGGGCGTCCTTATGATAAAACTTCGTACTCAGCTTCTAAAAATTTTAGTCCTGATTATTTAGCTGAATATACTTTAACCTATGATAAAACGTTATTTAAAAAACATAAAATAAATGCCGTTGCAGGTTACACTTTTCAAGAAAATAGATACTCAAATTTATCTGCAAGTAGAAGCGGAATTTTTTTACAACCAATACCTGCTTTAAACAACCAAATATTTACAGTAACAGATCCATCTCAAATAGACAACGCAGCATTAGATGGAGTTAAAAGTCGTTTAATATCTTACTTTGGAAGATTAAACTATGATTATGACAATCGAGGGTTTTTAGGGTTTTCTATTAGACAAGATGGATTTTCAGGTTTTGCCCCTAAAAATAAATTTGCCATTTTTCCATCAGTATCTGCTGCATGGCGTTTAACGCAAGAACCATTTTTGCAAAATGTAAAATGGTTAGATGAATTAAAAGTAAGGGCTAGCTTTGGTTATTTAGGCAACCCAGATATTCCTGACTACAAATATATTCAAAGTATCAATCAATCTTTCCAATATACATTTGGCAACTCTTCGGGCTCTGGAGGAGTTGTAACAGGTGCAGCTCCTAGTAGTTCTTATAACCCAGAGATTAAGTGGGAGAAAAATGAGCAATTTGATATTGGCTTTGATGGAAGTGTTTTAAAAAATAAATTAAGTTTTTCAATAGATTTTTATCAACGTCGTTCAAAAGATTTGATATTATTTATAGCCCCACCTTTAGTTTCGGGCACTTATGAAGCCGTACCTTTTAATTCTGGTACATTACAAAATAGAGGAATGGATTTGAGTTTAAATGGTCAGATTTTTTCAAAGAAATCATTTAGCTGGAATGCAAATGCTGTAATAGCTACTTATAAAAACAAAGTAACTTCTTTGGGTTTATCCGCTCCGCTTGATAATGGTTTTGCTAGAATAGGCGGCGGAAGTTTAAGAACTGTTCAAGGAGCCCCAATAAATTTCTTTTATGGTTTTGTAACAGAAGGTATTTTTCAAAATTATAAAGAAATAGCAGACCATGCAGTTCAAACTGCTGGCTCTAATCCCACAACTAGCACCGCTCCTGGTGATATTAAATTTAAAGATCTAAATGGGGATGGAGTTATTAATGATGAGGATAGAACCAATATAGGTAACTCATACCCAACATTTACTTATGGGCTAACTAACTATATTAATTATAAAAATTTCGAAATAACAATTTTCCTTCAAGGCTCACAAGGTAATAAAGTATTAAATTTTACCCGCTGGTACACAGAAGGAGGAGTTAGTAATGGCAACTATTCCAACAAAGTTTTAGAGAGATGGGTTGGTCCAGGCACTAGCAATACAATGCCAAGAGTAACATTGGAAGACCCAAATAAAAACAGTCGTGTATCTGATAGATTTGTGGAAGATGCATCATACATAAGACTTAAAAATTTACGTATTGCTTATAACCTTCCTGCAAAATGGTCATCTTTTGTAAACTTAAAAAAAGCACAGTTTTATGTGAGTTCTCAAAACCTTGCAACAATTACAAATTACTCTGGTTTAGACCCTGAAGTAGGTGGTGGTGTTGATATCGGATTTTATCCACAAGCAAGAACTTTTATTGCAGGTGTAACTGTTGATTTTTAAACAAAAAAATTATGAAGATGAAAAAAATATTTTTTAAGCAATTGAGTATTTTATTTTTTGTATCTATTCTTTTTACACAATGTAAAAAAAGTTTACTTACAATAGAACCCACAATACCTTTATTAACTGTTGATAATTATTTTAAAACAGAGGCGGATGTTATAAGTGGAGTAAATGCAAATTATACCCCTCTTTCAGCAATCTATAGTGGCGCCGCTTGGCACTTAGGTGATATAATGAGCGATGATGCAGACCTTGGCGGTGGCGGTGGCGGCGATGGTGCAGAAACTGCAGAGTTAGATAATTTTAGTATGACTTCTTTTAATCCCATTCTTCAAATAATGTGGGCACAATGTTATTTTGGAATTTTAAGATCAAACTTAGTTTTAGAAAAAACACCGCTTGTTGCAGTAATGAATCCTGCAATAAGAAATAGAAGTTTAGGCGAAGCAAAATTTTTAAGAGCCTTATATTATTTTCATTTGGTACGTTTATTTGGTGATGTGCCTTTATATACAAATGTTATTACAGCTGAGGAATCTTCCGTAATAGCACGCTCGCCAAAAGCGCAAGTGTATGCACAAATTATTGCAGATTTAAAAAGTGCTGAAACACTTTTACCTAATACAACAATAGGAAATGATAAAGGCCGAGCAACAGCTGGTGCTGCAAAGGGATTATTGGCAAGTGTATATTTAACATTGGGCGATAAAGTAAATGCAGCTGCAAAAGCAAAAGAAGTAATAGACAATGCTTCATTGTATGGTTATGCTTTATGGAATGACTATGCCGATAATTTTAAACTGATAAATGAAAATGGAAAAGAATCTTTGTTTGAAGTGCAGTACAGAAGCGGCGGTGGTACATTTTCTATTTATGGAGCTGGCACCGGTATCAATACTTTTTATGGTCCACGTTTTCAATTTATCGTTCCAGAGGGTGGATATGGCTTTACAGTGCCTACAAGAAATTTTGTAGATCAGTATGAAAAAACTGGTGCAGGTTATAATACCATTATTGATAAAAGAAGAAACAGAACTATTTGGATACCAGGAGATACTTACAATACTTATGTACAACCAACATCACTCGTAGGTTCTCCTTATGGTTTAAATACAAAAAAATATTTTATTTCGGTAGATGATCCATTGGGCGATGCTGGGCAATGGAGAAGTGCATTGAATGTACCCATTATGCGCTTTGCAGAAGTATTATTGATACATGCAGAAGCCGCAGGACCTTCGGTGGGTAAGCCTTCGGCAGATTTAGTAAGAGCAAGAGCAGGGCTTGCACCAATGCCAACTGGTTTATCGGATGCCGCATGGTTAGATGCAATGTTTAAAGAAAGAAGATTGGAGCTTGGTTTTGAAATGCATCGTTGGTACGATTTGTTGCGCCACCCAAATGCAAATTATTTTGTAACGACAATGACTGCAGCTGGCAAAACAAACATAAGCGCAAAACATAGGCACATGCCTATACCGCAAGGCGAGAGAGATAAGAATGCAAACCTTACACAAAATGATGGTTATTAAAAATACAATAAAAAAAGTTTATGAAAAAAATTATAAAGTTTTCCCCTTTTTTACTAGTTGCATTGAGCTTGTTTTTCGTGCAATGTAAAAAGGATATTGTTGGATTGAACGGTTCAGCATCAAAAGCAGAATTTACTTTTGCTGTAAAACCATTACAAGATACTTTGCCATTTGCTTATGAAGTAAAATTTACAAACGCAAGTGAAGAAGTTACACAATACCAGTGGGATTTTGGAGACAACACTCCCCTATCTGCAGAAAAAAATCCAATACATAAATACTTAGTAGGTGGCGATTATCCTGTAAGATTAACAACTGTTGGTACAAATGGAAACAATACTATTACAAAAAGAATATTTGTAATAGATGCTTGCCAAAATGATTTTTTCAATACACTTACTGGCTGCAATAGCACCACAGTATGGACATGGAGTACCGATGCAGATGCTATAAGGGTTTTATCTGCCGATGCTACACAAGTTTTTTTTAGTGGTGCTGCTGCACCTTGCCAAGTAGATGACTTGTATAAATTTAAAGCAGATGGAGCTTTTGAATACGATGCAGTAGGGCAAACTTTTGATGCGCAATCTGGCTTTAGCTGTCAAGCGCCAAAACCAAATGCACCAACATATAAAGTAGTAGCAAAGCCAGGGCAATTACCAAAAATAATTTTAAGTGCTTTAGCAACTGGTACAGGAAAACCATTTATTGGCACTACCGATGTTGTAGATTTAAATTTGTACAATGTTCAAAATTATACTGCTAATACAATGACTTTAAGAGCAAGTTCTGGTGGGAATTTATTAGAAATAAAACTAAAAAAAGTACAAGCACTTAATGCATCTGGCGTAAAAGCTTTATTGACTGGCACTGTAAGTAAAACCTGGAAACTAGATCCTACAGCGGGTGCTAATCCAATTATTGTAGGTACAGAAGCAAATCCTGGAACATACTTTGGTGGTGGGCCTTTAGACGGCAATTGCCAGAGTGATGATACGTTTACTTTTACAGCAAGTGGTAATATTATCTACAATGCCAACGGCTCTACTTTTAATGGAGGCAACATTGCACCAAATTATAATTGTGGAAGTGATAGATCATATAATGTAGCTTATACTTTTGGTGCTACAACTGGTGGTGTTGCCGGCTTAGGTACCATTCAATTACCTGGTGCGCCGCCAACAACTTTTATAGGCGTTACTGATGTACCAAACGAGAATATGTATCGCATCATAGACATAAACGCTACAAAAATGACACTAAGAGCAGGCAATGGTTCCAACACCGTTTTTCAATTTAAATTTATCGCACTTTAAAAATTATAAGTATGAATATTTTACAAAAATCTGTTTTCGTTTTATTATTAGTACCAACAGCTTTTTTTTCGTGTACAGATAAAAAAGTAATACCCGAAATTGTTCCTACAGAACAAGTGATTGATAAAAATTGGCAGTTTGAAACTACTCCTGTGTGGCAAGATGATTTCAATACTGGCGTATCGCCTGACGCTACAAAATGGACTTTTGAAACTGGGGGTAGTGGCTGGGGGAATAATGAATTACAATACTACACAAGTGGTGTAAACTCTACTATTAGCGGTGGTAATTTAGTTATTGCTGCAAAAAAAGAAAATTTATTAAACAGAGAATATACATCTTCTCGTATGATAACAAAAGGCAAAGGCGATTGGTTGTACGGCCGCTTTGAAATAAAAGCAAAAATACCAAAAGGCAGAGGCACTTGGCCTGCAATATGGATGTTGAGTAGCGATAATGCTTATGGCAACTGGCCATCGTCTGGCGAAATAGATATTATGGAACATGTGGGGTATGATGCAAATAAAATTCATTGCAGCATACATACATCTGCATTCAACCATACAAGAGGTACACAAAAAACTTCTACTAAAATTATTGCAGATGCTACAGATGCATTTCATATTTACAGAATAGATTGGACACCTTATGCAGTGCGAGGTTACATAGATGGCATTTCTTACTTTGAATTTTTGAATAACAATACAGGTTTTACAGCATGGCCATTTAATAAGCCATTTCATTTGTTATTAAATGTAGCTGTTGGTGGAAATTGGGGTGGAGTACAGGGTGTGGACAATACAGCTTTCCCTTCTACAATGGAAGTAGATTATGTAAAAGTGTATAAGATGATTCCTTGATTTTTTATTTGCCCTGTGCTTTAGCATAGTGATAAGATTGGTTTTTAGAAAGGGCTTTAGCCCGATAATAATTGCATTGGGGCTAAAGCCCCTTTAAGAAATTTTTTCTACACACCAACCTAAAGGTCGGTGCAATTGAAAAAGTTTAAAAAACTTAATTAATAATTTTTATAATACTGTTCTAATAATTTCTTGCTAAAAATTTCAAACATGAAAAAAATATACTTTTTCTTTTCGATGTTGCTTTGTTCTTTAATGACTATTGCACAAACTCAAATGAACGTGCCAGTAACCTTTGACGACCTTACGGTTAATTATGGTTTGGTTGGTTTTGGTGGTGCAGAGCAATCTACCATTGTAACAGACCCTACCCTTGCTACCAACAAAGTAGCCAAAGTAATAAAAACAAATACCGCAGAGTTGTGGGCAGGCACATCATTAACAGCGCTTGCAGGTACAGTGCAAACTAGCTTTGCAAATAATATTCCTTTTACTGCTGCAGAAAAAAGAATGAATGTACGTGTATGGAGCCCACATGCTGGCATTCAAGTAAGATTGAAAGTGGAAGATAAAAATGATCCTACTAAAACTTGTGAAACAGAAGCAACCGTAACAGTGGCAAATGGTTGGCAAACATTGGTATTTAATTTTGCCAATCCCGCAGCAGGTACAGCAGCATTTAATTTGTCTAATAATTTTAATAAAGCATCTATCTTTTTCAACTTTGGTGTAACAGGTGCAACAGCAGGCGAAAGAATTTATTATTTTGATGATGTGAAATTTGGGCCAGCAGCTGGGGTTACTAATTTACCAACGCTTCCTATCGATTTTGAGTCGACAACAATCAATTATACATTTACAGATTTTGATGGTGGTGCTGCAACAAAAATTGCAAACCCACAAGTGGGTGGTATAAATACAAGTGCTACAGTTGCTAAAATGATTAAAAGTGCAGGACAAGTATGGGCAGGTAGTTTGTTAACCTTGGCAGCTCCAATTGATTTTACGGTAAACAAAACATTTAAAGTAAAAGTATATTCACCAAGAGTGGGTGCAAAACTTTTATTAAAAGTAGAAAGCACATCTAACGGAGCTTTAAATTTTGAAAAAGAAGCAACATCAACAGTAGCTAATGCTTGGGAAGAATTAACTTTTGATTACTCCGCTGTGAGTACTACAAGTCCTTTTGATAAATTAGTATTTATTTTTGATTTAGGTACAATGGGCGATGGTTCTGCAAACTTTACATGGTTGTTTGATGATGTACGATTGATTACTGGCGGCGGCGGTGGTGGATTAACACAAATGAATGTGCCTGTAACATTCGATGATCCTACGGTAAACTACGGCCTTGTTGGTTTTGGTGGTGCAGAGCAAGCTACAATTGTAACTGA
>JAYTLA010000006.1:0-16132 GCA_043729825.1 Ferruginibacter sp. | reverse complement strand
CATTTCCTTCAACCGCACCGTTGCATCAAAACAATTATCTTCTACCTCCCTGAAAATTTTATCACCCTTCATCATGCAGGCTTTGCAATTGCGGTGTTCCAGGTGTATAAATTCACCATAGCCAAATTTTTGTACCCAGTTGGGCATGGTAGAAGGCATTATGTGGGTGTGGATGTCGATTTTCATATTTTTCTCACAGTATAAATAAACTGTTTGGTGTTTGTTGTTTGGTGTTATTTGTTTGTTGTTTTGAAGTCTGTATATTTTAAACTTTCTTGCACTTGTGGAAGTTAATACAAATCTTTCAAAATTTAAATTTTTCAAATAAATAATAAACCTCGAATTAAAAAACACCAAACAACAAACAATTGCTTACCCCTTCTTAATCGGAGGCATCATTAAAGTTCCACATTTACTACAAGTACGTTTATGTTCATCACTATAAAAACCTTCCATTACAGGCGGCAACTGCGTTACAATATCATTTATCACTTTATACTCTTCATACAATTTATTTCCACAATTTTCGCAATACCACAAAAAACCATCTTCTTCTGTTTCTCTTACTTTTTCTATAACCAAGCCAACTGTATTTGGTCCTCTTTGTGGTGAGTGTGGTGTTTTCGGAGGTAATAAAAACATATCGCCTTCATTTATGGCAATATCTTTTGGCACCCCATCATCAATAATTTTTAAAACAATATTTCCTTCCAGTTGATAATACAATTCTTCGCTTTCGTTGTAATGATAATCTTTACGGGCATTTGGGCCGCCAACAATCATTACAATAAAATTTTCGGCATTTACATAAATGCATTTATTACCAACAGGCGGTTTTAATAAATCTCTGTTTTCTGCAATCCAATTTTTTAGATTAAAAGGTGCTAAAATGGCCATTTTGTAAGTTTTAAAATCAGTAATAAAGATTATTCAAATCTATTAAAAATATTAGAACTGAAAAGTACAACTTTTTGATTAAGTTTGACATTCAAATTATGACAATACATGAATCTTTCTCTAGAAAATAAAACGGCCATTATTTGCGGCAGCACACAAGGCATTGGCTTGGCAGTGGCAATGGAACTTGCACAGCTTGGCGCCAATTGTATTTTAATGGCTCGAAATGAAACAGCCTTAGTAGAAGCTATAAAAATGTTGCCTACAAAAAATAATCAAGAGCATTCTTATTTGGTTGCAGATTTTAGCAATACTGAAAATGTGAAATTGGTTATAGAAAATTTTGTGAAAGTAAATACTGTTCACATTTTAATAAATAATACTGGTGGCCCTGCAGGTGGTGCAATTATAGATGCAAAGGAAGAAGATTTTATACATACTTTTAACCAACATTTAATTTGCAACCATATTTTAACGAAGGCTGTTGTACCATCAATGAAGAAAGAAAGATATGGTCGTATCATAAATATTATTTCTACTTCAGTAAAAATTCCATTAAATAATTTGGGAGTTTCGAATACCATTCGTGGAGCAGTAGCATCGTGGGCAAAAACAATGGCAAATGAATTGGGGCAATTTAATATTACGGTAAATAATGTATTGCCAGGCGCAACCAATACTATTCGTTTACAAAATATTATTAAAACAAATGCTACAAAAAAAGTAAAAGAAATTGAAGAAATAGAAAAAGAAATGCAACAAGAAATACCCATGCGAAGATTTGCAGAAGCTAGTGAAATAGCAGCAGTGGCAGCATTCTTAGCATCGCCAGCAGCATCGTATGTAAATGGCGTAAGTATTCCTGTAGATGGTGGGCGCACAGGTTCTTTATAAAAAACAACATAATGAATTTAGATATACCATATCATTTAGAAAATTTTATTGGCGGAAATTTTATTGGTCCGCTGAGTGGTAAATTTTTGGACAATATTAATCCTGCCACAGCCAAAATAGTAGGGCAAATACCAAACAGCAATGAAAAAGATATTAACGTAGCAGTAATGGCTGCGCAAAAAGCATTTGCAGAATGGAGCATAACAAGTGCAGAAAATAAATTTAAAATTTTAAATAAAATTGCGGAGCTCATTGATGAAAATATGGATGCATTGGCACTCGCAGAAAGCAATGACAATGGCAAACCTTTGTGGCTAGCTAAACAAGTTGATATACCAAGAGCATCGTCCAATTTTAGATTTTTTGCCACAAGCATTATGCACTTTGCTACAGAGGCGCATGCCATGGAAGACAAAGCAATCAATTACACATTGCGCAAACCAATTGGCGTTGTGGGTTGTATTTCCCCATGGAATTTACCATTGTATTTATTTACATGGAAGATAGCACCAGCTTTGGCTGTGGGCAATTGTGTGATTGCAAAGCCGAGTGAAGTAACACCTGTAACGGCATTTCTTTTAGCAAAAATTTGTAAGGAAGCTGGTTTGCCAGATGGTGTTTTGAACATTGTACATGGCGATGGGCAACATTGTGGTGAAGCCATTGTAAAACATCCAAGCATAAAAGCCATTTCGTTTACTGGTAGTACAAGAGCAGGAGAACAAATTGCGTCTATTGCTGCGCCAATGTTTAAAAAACTATCATTAGAGTTAGGAGGAAAAAATCCGAATATCATTTTTGCAGATTGTGATTGGGAAAAAATGCTAACCGAAACAATACGTTCATCTTTTGGAAACCAAGGGCAAATTTGTTTGTGTGGCAGCAGGGTCTTAATTGAAAGAAGTGTGTATGAAAAATTTAAACAAACATTTATTGAAAGGGTAAAATATTTAAAAGTTGGAGATCCTCTTTTACCCGATTCAAAGCAAGGAGCTATAGTAAGTAAAGTGCATTTTGAAAAAATTATAAATTGTATAGAAATAGCAAAACAAGAAGGCGGCAAAATTTTAATTGGTGGTAATGCTGTAAAGCTAGAAAGTAGGTGTGAGCATGGATATTTTTTTGAACCGACAATTATTGAAGGATTAAATCAACAATGCAAAACAAATCAAGAAGAAATTTTTGGTCCAGTAATAACCATACAGCCTTTTGATACCGAAGAAGAATCTTTGCAATTGGCCAATGCCACACAATATGGACTAGCCGCCACTTTATGGACACAAGACATTAGCCGAGCAAATAGAATGGCTGCAAAAATTGAGAGTGGTATTGTTTGGGTAAATTGTTGGTTGGTAAGAGATTTAAGAACAGGTTTTGGTGGAGTAAAAAATAGTGGTGTTGGAAGAGAAGGTGGTTGGGAAGCATTAAAATTTTTTACGGAGATGAAGAATGTGTGTATTGAATTTTAATAAATGTTTGGGGTTTGTTGTTTGGTGTTATTTGTTTGTTGTTGATTATACCTTTAAGATTATTATTTATGGCTACAATTAAAAAATTTGAAGATTTAGAAATTTGGCAAATAGCAAGAGAATTGCATTTGAAGATTTACAATATAACAGAAACTACTCCATCACTAGCAAGAGATTTTGAATTAAAAGATCAGATAAGAAGAAGTTCGGGATCAGCTATGGATAATATTGCAGAAGGTTTTGGCAGAAGTAGTAGATTAGAATTTATACAATTTTTAAGTATTGCAAAAGCATCAGCAGCAGAAGTTCAATCCCAATTAATAAGAAGTATCGACAGAAAACATATTAGCCAAGATACTTTTACTTCTTTAAATGATTTGGCATTAAAAGTTGGAAATAAAACAGGCGCTTTTATAAAATATTTGAACGAATCAGATATACGAGGACAAAAATTTAACAACCGAATATCAAATGCTGAAATAATAAAAGAAGCGAACACACAACAGAATAACAACAAACAACAAACAACAAACAATGAAACTATCAATACTGAAGGCGCAGCCAAACCTTTGGGAGCATACCCACATGCAAGGCGTGCAGGAGATTTATTATTCCTTTCAGGCATTGGTAGCAGAAGCGCTAAAGATAATTCAATTCCAGGGTTAGAATTGGACATCGATGGCGATATCCTTAAATACGATATTGCTTTAGAAACACATCAATGTTTTGCAAATGTAAAAGCAGTATTAGAAGCAAGTGGAAGTAGTTGGGATAAGATTGTAGATGTAACGGTTTTCTTAACAAACATGAAAAAAGATTTTCCTATTTACAACAAAATTTATGGAGAATATTTTACAGATGTGCAAGCATGCAGAACAACTGTAGAAGTAAAAAGCTTACCAACGCCGATAGCGATAGAGCTTAAAGTAATTGCAACGATTTAAGAACTGATTGGTGTTTGAAAAAATTGTTTGGTGTTTGTGGTTTGGTGTTAAGCCTAAAATAAATTGAACTACAAACAAAATTGCAAACCCAACACCAAACAGAATAACAACAAACAACAAACCCCAAACACACAATTAAAAAATGACATTCGAAAACAACATACTCTTCGCAAAAGAACAAGATAAAAACGACCCCCTAAAACATTTTAGAGACCAATTCTATATTCCAGTAATTAATGGAAAAGAATCTATTTATTTTACGGGAAACTCCCTTGGCTTACAACCAAAAACCACGCAATATTATGTGATCAACGAATTGGAAGACTGGGCAAATTTTGGTGTAGAAGGACATTTTCATGCAGCAAACCCTTGGTTGAGCTATCATGAAATTTTTCCAAGACAGTTATCAAAAATTGTGGGGGCATTGCCAGAAGAAATTGTTGTGATGAATCAATTAACAGTGAATCTTCATCTATTAATGACGAGTTTTTATCGTCCTACAAAAGAGCGTTATAAAATTATTTGTGAAGCAAAGGCATTTCCATCGGACCAGTATGCTATGGAATCGCAAGTGAAGCTGCATGGGCTTAATGCAGATGATGCTATTATTGAAGTACAGCCAAGAGAAGGAGAACATCATATTAGAATAGAAGATATTTTAGCAACGATAAAAGAACATGGCAGCACCGTAGCACTCGTTTTATTTGGCGGTGTAAATTATTATAGTGGGCAAGTTTTTGATATGGGCAACATTACAATTGCTGCACATGAAGCAGGGGCATATTGTGGTTTTGATTTAGCACATGCTATTGGAAATGTTGAATTAAAAATGCATGAATGGAAAGTGGACTTTGCATGTTGGTGTAGTTATAAATATTTAAACAGTGGCCCCGGTGGTGTGGCAGGTGCTTATATTCATCAAAACCATATTGGCAATAAATCATTACAAAGGCTTGCAGGCTGGTGGGGACATGATAAAGCAAGTCGTTTCAAAATGGAGAAAGGTTTTAACCCAATAGAAACTGCAGAAGGATGGCAGCTAAGCAACGCACCAGTACTAAGCATGGCTGCACATAAGGCTTCGTTAGATATTTTTGAAGATGCAGGCATGGAAAATCTTTTGCCAAAAGCAAAAATGCTTAGCGATTATTTATTATTTATTTTAGATGATATAAATGCTTCATTAAATAAAAAAACAATTGAAATCATTACACCACGAAATGATAAAGGCTGCCAAGTAAGTATTTTAATGTTAGAAAAAGGAAAAGAAGTGTTTGAAGCGTTAAAACAAAATGGGGTAATTGCTGATTGGAGAGAACCAAATGTAATACGGGTAGCACCAGTGCCTTTGTACAATAGTTTTGAAGATGTTTTTAGGTTTGGGGAAATTTTGAAATCGTTTCTCGTTTAGACGTTTCTCGTTTGATTCGTTTCTTGTTTGACCGTTTTTCGTTAAGACGTTTCTCGTTTGTTTCGTTTCTCGTTTGATTCGTTTCTCGTTGGGTTCGTTTCTCGTTGGGTTCGTTTCTTAATAAGTTTTTTTTGATTGGAAGAAAAATTGAATACAATATATTAGATTATAAATTAAACAAATAATACCATAAAAATAATTTTCAAAAAATATGGAAACGAGAAACGAGAAACGAGAAACGAAAAAACGGGTAACTGAAATAACAATAATAGGTGCAGGTTTAGTGGGTTCTTTGCTTTCTATCTATTTAGTAAAAAGAGGATACAAAGTAAAAATATATGAACGCCGAAGCGATATGCGTACAGAAAAAGTTGTAGCAGGACGTTCTATAAATTTAGCATTAAGTGATAGAGGAATAAAAGCATTGGAAGAAATAGGCATTATGGAAGATGTAAAAAAAATAGCTATCCCAATGCATGGGCGTTTTATGCACAACCTCAATGGAAGTTATACCCAGCAAGCTTATGGCATTGAAGGGCAATTTATAAACTCAGTATCAAGAGGGGAATTGAATAAAAAATTAATAACGTTAGCGGAAGAAAATGGAGTAGAAATTTTCTTTAATGAAAAATGTGAAAATATAGATTGGAAAAAGAACGAAATCAAATTCTTGAACGGAGCCAACCTTCAACTTTCAACTTTCAACTTTCAACTTTTATTCGGTAGCGATGGTGCTTTTTCAGCATCAAGGCTTACCAATCAATTGCAATCTGATAGGTTTGAATATAGCCAACATTATATTGAAGCAGGTTATAAAGAACTCACCATACCAGCAGGAGAAAATGGAACATATCAAATAGAAAAAAATGCACTGCACATTTGGCCACGAGGAAATTATATGTTGATTGCTTTGCCTAATATGGATGGAAGTTTTACTTGTACGTTGTTTTTCCCTTTTGAAGGAGAACCTTCTTTTAAGTCATTAGACACAAAAGAAAAAGTAACCACATTTTTTAAAGAAAAATTTGCAGATATTGTTCCGCTAATTCCAACATTAGAAGAAGATTTTTTTAATAACCCAACATCATCATTAGTAACTGTAAAATGTTTTCCTTGGGTTAGAGAAGATAAATTTGCATTGATAGGCGATGCAGCACATGCTATAGTACCATTCTTTGGACAAGGCATGAACTGTGGCTTTGAAGATTGTTTAGTGTTAAATAATTTGATAGATAAACACAATGAAAATTGGGAATTAATTTTGCAAGAGTACCAGCAACTAAGAAAACCAGATGCAGATGCCATTGCACAATTAGCATTAAACAATTTTAAAGAAATGAGTGATAAGGCAGGCGATGCTAAATTTTTATTACAAAAAAAAATAGAAACAAATTTTAGTAAAAAATATCCTGCCAAATGGATACCTGCATATTCACAAGTAACTTTTAGCCCACACATAAGATATAGCGATGCACTAAAAAATAGCATTAGGCAAGAAGAAATAATGCAGCAAGTAATGAGTATCGAAAATATTGAAGAACTTTGGGATAGTAAAATTGTAGAAGAAAAAATGTTAGCTTTTTTATAAAAAAATTACGATGTACAAATTATCTCACTTTACAGAAAATGACACGCAACTTGTCATTGGTTTTATGAAAGAAAATTCTTTTGCAATGATTACTGGCTTTGGTGAAACATATCCTATAGCTACGCAAATACCTCTGGAAGTAGAAGAAAAAGATGGCAAGCTTTTATTGAGCGGACATTTAATGAAAAAAACTGACCACCACAAAGCATTTGAAGTAAACGAAAATGTATTGGTCGTTTTCACTGGGCCGCATTGCTATGTAAGTGCAAGCTGGTATGCCAACCCACAAAGTGCATCTACATGGAATTACATGACGGTGCATGCAAAAGGAAAAATAATATTTACAGATGAAGAAGGCACATACGAAGCCATCAAAGCAGTTACCAATAAATACGAAGGCACGGAAACCATTGCGGCTTTTAATAATATGCCAAAAGAATATACGATGCAGCATATAAAAGCAATCATTGGTTTTATAATAGAAGTGGAGTGTGTTGAAAATGTATTTAAACTAAGTCAAAATAAAACGGAGGATGAAAAAAGAAATATTATTGCAAAACTAAGGGAGCGAAATAGAAATGATGATGATGTACAGATTGCTAACGAAATAGAAAAAAGGTTAAACAAATAATTATGCACCGCAACATTCTAATACAACAAATCAAACAAAAAAACTCTTACCTCTGCGTAGGTTTAGATACCGATATTACCAAAATTCCAAAGCACCTTTTACAAAATAAAAATGCTATTGTAGATTTTAATAAAGCCATTATTGATGCCACAAAAGATTATTGTGTGAGCTATAAATTAAATACTGCTTTTTACGAAGTGCTTGGCAGCAAAGGCTGGGATGCTATGGAAGAAACAGTAAATTATATTCCTACCACACATTTAAAAATAGCCGATGCAAAGCGTGGTGATATTGGCAACACTTCATCTCAATATGCAAAAGCTTTTTTTGAAACATTACAATTTGATGCAATCACTATTGCACCTTATATGGGCGAAGATAGTATTCGTCCGTTTTTAGAATATGAAGATAAGTGGACAATTGTACTTGGCCTTACGAGCAATAAAGGAGCTGCAGATTTTGAAATGAAGCAATTGGTTCGGGAGGACACGAACCAAGGCAATGGGCATTTGCGAAGCGAATATTTGTATGAGCATGTTTTAAAAACCATAAGCCAATGGGGAACAAAAGACAATTTAATGTTTGTGGTAGGCGCTACACAAGCTACCGAACTTACCAATATCAGGAGCATTATTCCAGATAATTTCTTACTGGTACCTGGTGTAGGTTTTCAAGGTGGCAGCTTAGCAGAAACAAGCAAACATGGTATGAACAAAGATTGTGGCTTATTGGTAAACGCAAGTCGTGCCATTATTTATGCTGGCAGTGGCGAAAATTTTGCAGAAGAAGCAAAGGCTATTGCACAACAATATCAAAATGAAATGAAACAATACCTTGCAACTATTTAAACAATTTTAAAAATGAAAAAAGTAATACTGTTTTTTAATTTCGTGCTTTTTCTAAGTACATGCTTTGCTCAAACTGTTCCATCAGCAGAAAGTATCTTATCCACAGCGTATAAAAAAGCTGCAATGGAAAATAAAAATGTTTTTATAATTTTTCATGCAAGCTGGTGTGGTTGGTGTAAGAAGCTAGATGCTTCAATGAATGACTCTACAATAAAAAAATATTTTGACGATAATTTTATAACAATTCATTTAACGGTGCAAGAAACTGCTGCGAATAAAAAACTAGAAAACTCAGGTGCTGATACATTACTTGCTAAATATAAAGGCGAAAGGGCTGGATTACCATTTTTTTTGATATTAGATAATAAGTCTAATCTAATTGACGATAGTTTTTTAAATAATGAAAATACAGGTTGTCCTGCAAATGAAAAAGAAGTTGATTATTTCATTAAAATTTTAAGAAAGTCAACTAAAATAGATGAAAAAGGATTATACCTGATTAAAAAACGATTTAGGAAAAATGAAGCTCATTAATTTTTTGGCAAAACCCCATAGCCCATTTTTCATACTCCTTCCCTGATGGATGCAACCCGTCGCTAGCAAGCATTTCATCGTTATGCGCATCAATTCGCTGTGAAGTTGTAATATCAATATAAGTACAATTTTGTTGCAGTGTTATTTTTTTGCAGGTTGCATTGTATTCATCTATTTCATTGGCAATTTTTGCAACATCCCTATCTACAGCAAAAGACGTAACACCCCAATCAGGAATAGACAATACAAAAACTTTTGTTGAATCATTTCCGGCTAATTCAACAGCTTGTTCCAACAAAAAATTAAATTCTGTTTCATATTCTTCCACAGCTCTCCCTCGGTATTGATTATTTACACCAATCAATAAACTTACAAAATCGTATTGTTTCAAAAATATATTTTCTTGTATTGCTGCGTTTAAATCATCGGTTGTCCAACCTGTTTTTGCAATAATTTCTGGCGCTGCTATCTCAATATTTTTTTTGCGCAATAGTTGTACAACTTGATAAGGAAAAGATTCAGATAATAAAACCTGCTCTCCTATTGTGTAACTATCGCCTAGAGCTAAATATGTCTTCATGCGCTAAAATTAAACAAAAAAGCTGCTTCAATAATGAAACAGCTTTCAAAATATATTTAAAAAAAATTAATAGCGCATAGCTAATTTCAATTTTCCCCACAATTCATTATCAAACCCACTAGGTCCTAGCTGCGATGTATTGCCAGCACTATCTCCTAGCCGCACTACTACTACATCTAAGCTCGGTATTACATAAATCTTTTTATCATCTTTTCCCAAAGCCATTATCATATCTGTTGGTGCACTGGAAGCAAGTGGAACTGTAAATACAGTTTGCAAACCAGGCACCATGGTAGAAGCTTTGCCATTTAACCACCACAAATAGCCATAACTCAAATTTAAATTTTGCGATGTATTTGTCATAGCATTAAAATAAGCAGCATCTGTAATTATACTTGTTCCATTCCATTTTCCTTTGCTTAAAATAAATGATCCAAATTTTGCAGCATCTCTAGTACTGCAATACATTATATAATTTAACCACACTGCTCCATTAATACGAATTTTATTCAATAATTTTTCGTTTGCATATTGAGCATAAGGTTTTGTACTTGCTGTAGCCAACACATCTTGCAACAAACGGTAAGGTGCATTATGATAAGCCCATCTTGCACCCGCATCTGCTTTGTATGTAAGGCATAGAGGCGTAGTGCAATTATCATCCACTACAGCATCATCTAAGCCCGTTGTCATACTCAGTTGGTTTTTTACCGTTATCAAGTTCTCTTTCGCTATTGGCAAGCTTGTCCAACCTGCACCTAAATAGGTAGACGTCTTATTGTTTATATTTACAATCCCATCTTGCTGCGCAATACCCACCAAAGTACCTACAACACTTTTACCAGCACTGTATAAAGGATATTTTGTAGCTATTGTCCAATTGTTCCAATATTGTTCTTTTACAATTTTTCCATGCTGCAAAACAATCATACCAAATGTATTTTTTGTGCCGGCAAAATCAAATGCTTCAGTAAGTTTTGCATCGTCCCAGCCAATAGATGCTGCCATTTTTGTATCCCATACATCGCCCGTTAATGCAGGATAATAGTATTCATTAGATGAAATAGGGGTAGGAGTAACAACAGGATCTGATGATTTTTTACAACTAGCAATAAAAAAAACAGCGGAAATCAATAATAGATATTTCATATAATATTTTTAGATTGGACTTTATTATAATTTAAACGTTTAATTCACTGCTTTATTTCCCTCTAATTGCCTAATCCATTTCCTACAAAAATACAAAGGTATTAAACCAATTATACCAAAGCTACAATCTATTAATACATGAAACATGGGTATTTGCCTTATAGGCGCAGCTATAAATGCCAATGGAAATACCGCCACACAAGCAAGCATTGCCCAATCTATTATCCATTTATTTTTTACGGGATCTTTCAATGGGCCTATAAAAGCCATAGCAATTACAATATGTGCAAATGCTAACCAATCAAATCCATAAGCCAACATTGGATATTTTGTATTCGTTTCTACCAATGCACTGTACACATCTTTCAACCAAGCACTAACAAAGTTTGGTACCAACGATGGGTGATTAAGCAACCACCTCAGCTCTGTTTCTACAGGAAAAGCAGTAACACCGCTAAGAATTAATGCAACAATAAAAAATAAAATGAGAAGACGAATTTTCTTAAGCAGTGTCATTAAAATAATTTTATGAAAGAAAGTGCTAAAATAGAAAACTATTCGTAAAGTTTTTGCATAAACGTAAGCTACATTCAACTAATTTAAAAATAAACTACAACACCTGCACTATCAAAAATTTTAAATAATGCGTATTCTCTTGTCCGCTTATTATAGGGTGGTCTGCCGACTGTGCATTAAACATTACTTGCCGTATATTTCGCTTTGCATCTTTAGCCGCCATTAAAATAATATCGTAAAACAAAGTAGGGTTTACCAAATTGGTACAGCTCGATGTAACTAAAAAACCACCAGGCTTTACCAACTTTATACCACGCAAGTTTATTTCTTTATAACCTGTTACAGCCTTATCAATACTGCTGCGGCTTTTAGCAAACGAAGGCGGGTCAAGCATTACCACATCCCATCGTTTATCTTCTTTTGATAATGTTTTCAATACATCAAACGCATTTACACATTCAAATTGGCAAATATTTTCAAGTCCATTCAATGCAGCGTTTTTATTGCACATATCTATAGCACCCTGCGAAATATCTAAACCCAATACCGATTTTGCACCATAATGCGCCGCACTTATTTCAAATGAACCTGTATAACAAAAAGCACCTAGCACATCCGCATCTTTTACAATATGCCGTATAGCATTTCGGTTATCTTGTTGGTC
Source organism: Ferruginibacter sp. (assembly GCA_043729825.1). Taxonomy (GTDB): domain Bacteria; phylum Bacteroidota; class Bacteroidia; order Chitinophagales; family Chitinophagaceae; genus Ferruginibacter. Next base: position 4,007 of record JAYTLA010000006.1, on the reverse strand, counting down.
TAAAAAATAACCAGTCTTTTGTCCATTAGCAATATCAATATGCATTTTAATACTATGGTAGGTATCATCAAAAGATTTTTCGTTTATAATAATATTCGTATCAAATCCTTCCGACAAAAAACCTTTTTGTTGCTCCATACCTTCCAACTCACGCACGGGCACATCATTGCGTTCGTATATACCCTTAGGCGAAAACAATTGCTGCAAAGCCTTTACAATAGCAGGTTTCCACACATCTATCCCAAGCGCCAACGTTTGTATTACAAAGTAGTCGTTAAATTTATCAATAATTAATTGCGGCAGATCATCTGCTTCACCAAAAACCAATCTGCAATTTTCTGTATAGCCAATTTTTTGCCGATACGCCCATGCCTGTTCTATTTTTTTATAAAAGAAACCCTCATCTATTACTTCATCTTTATTACGAGTAAGCAGCCGTACAGAAATTAACGATTGCGGATTGTAATATCCCCGCCCAATAAATATTTTATCAAACGTAAATACATTTACAATTTCGCCAGGCGTGGCATTGGTATCTTTTTCTTTTCCCCTATTTACTTCGTTAGAAAATATCCATGGGTGGCCACTCTCTACCCTGCGGCTAATATTTTTATTGAGCGTTATGCTTTTCATATTGGGTAAAAGTAATTGTTTTAATTTTTAGTTGTACTTTTTGTGAAGTGGTAAATTTGATAGATTTGTTTTATGCCTTGGAGCATGACCAACAGAGCAAAGCCGAGCTGTGGTTTCCGCCTGTACGCTATACCTTCGTATATGTATACTGCGCTGCGCTTGCATACATATACTCGGTGTCGCTTCCATGCGGGCTACGCTGAGCATGGGGAACTTTTTTGGGCTTTTATTATGCAATAGATTGAAGCGGATGATTGACGAGAAAAAGAAATTAATAAAGATGATGCATTTTTATTATTGACTATATATTTTACAAAAAATTATGAAGTTATTAAATAATAGGGAAGTTAAGCAAGTCTTTTTTGCTTATTACTTTGGCACATACACCATGCGCATTTGCTTTTAACCATTTTTGTCCCTCCAAAGAAATAAATGAATTCCAAATTTTAGTACGATGCTTTTCGGGCACCCGAATTACATACACACAATCTGATATTGGAACTCTACCTCTACTAACCATACATATTTTCCCAGTACACCCCCTTCCTACTCTTGCTAATAAAATATCTCCTACCTGAGTTAATAAAAATTTATCATTTTTTTTAAGGCAATTTTTTAAAGCTTGATTACTTTTTTTATTTAAAATCTCAGTAGTATGTATAAAATTATCGCTTGATTCCTTTAACTCTTTATGTGTTTGTCGGCCTCTTTTTATTTCACATTTAAAATCCTTTAAAAATTTTACATTTTTTTTAGAGTAAGCCTTATTTTTCCACGAATGATATTTAAAATCCATTCTTTCAGAAAGCGAATCGCTATCTACTTCAACTTCGTCTATTATTTCTCCTTCTTTACTTGCAAGAAAAACAGAACTTTTCGTTGCTGTTACTCCTCCTTTTTCAATGAGCAAAATATGGGTTAGAGCTTCAGTTTTAGAAAATATTTTTTCAGGCAATTCAATTATTGCTTTAAGATTATGTTCTTTTAAAATCGCATTTCGGAGATGAAGAAAGTTTTTTCCAGTCACCAAACTATCAGAAATTATTATTCCTAACTCACCTTTTTCTTTTAACATTTCTAAGTTCCTTGCTAAGAAGATGATATCGGAAGTTATTATTTTTAGTTGTTTACAGTCAACAAGATTTGCTCCCTCAAATAATAAATCATGAGAAACATTATTTTTTATTTTTAAATAAGGCGGGTTGCAAACACCTATATCTACAGAGCCTTTCAAGAGATTTAATTTATTGGAAATATCATCTTTCAAGGTATTTAAATGAAATGAGTTAACCGTTGGTAATTCAGTCTTTATTTTAGCAACAGACTTCTTATCAATATCCCCTGCAAAATATGAGGCATTTTCCCACCTACTCAATGCTGCTTTTATTAGTGACCCACCACCTACCCCTAAATCAATTATTTTCTTTGGAGAATTAATAGAAAATTGATTTATTAATAAGTTTGAAAATAATGATTCAGTATAATACCTTCCTAAAAAATCCATGCTATTTAATAAATTTTGTAAGATTATAAAAATTTGCTTTTAAAACATTTTGACTTCTAAATTTTTTCTCTACAGGAAAATCATAGATTAAATATGAACTAGAAAAATTTGAAGCAAATAATGCAGCCCCTAGACAATGAGGACGGGTCCCTAACGGTGAAACATATATATCATAATCTGAAACATGCATATGAAAAATATCTTCTAATAACTTGTATATCTCAAAAGGACTTGAAGCTTCGCAATTTTCTATATAACCAAAACTTTCAGAGCTGCGTAAAACCATAAAATTCATTTTAATGGCTGTTAAATTCCATCCCGGGACAAAAGAAGGAAATCCAACAATTGGAATTAATTTACTCCGCCTTGGTGCGTGTCCCCACGCACCATTCGCTTCAATCAAACTGTCTTGTACTAAAATAGGTTTACACAAATTAAGTGTAAAATGGACATAATACATGAACTTGTTCGTAGGTCTTATTACAGTCAAGAACTAAAACATCAGATTTTTTATCTTTGTTGGTAGTACCGTTCGCTTTCCCTGCGTTATTCCAGCGCTCGCCGTCGTTTGGTATCGAAGGGTGTGTAAAGTGCGGTAGGCGTACCAACGACATGTTGGAGCGTTCAATAAAAATTAACCATATGCCGCCGAGATACCACACTACCGAAATGATGCGTGGCTTTTGTATATTGGCTTTCTACTGCATTAGGCGGTACAAGTTATGGGGCAAGTTATAATAGAGCAATAAAAATAATCCTCATTATATTAACTTCCCAAAACCATAGTAGAAATTTTATATTTTTTAGAACTTACCTTATTAGGTTATTAAAAAAATAAAATTACTTATGGTGTTGCTTTTCTACTAAGGTTAAAACCCACAATGCAGATACGCAGCCCCGCTCATGTACGCCAGCGTATCTTTACCAGCAAACGTTTCCCCTTAAACAAAACGAACCTATTGGTATAAAGATTCAAAATGAAAATTAAATATTGTTTTATATATTAGCTTAATTGAAAGAACAAAAAAACATACCAAAAACATACCTCTTTATAGACGAAAGTGGCGACTCTGTTTTCTATGGCAACCGTAAAAAATTGCTAGTAGGCACAGAGGGTTTTCAGACCTACCTCATTATTGGAATGATAGAAACCAATAACAGAAAGGCATTGCGTAAGGCAGTGGTTGGTTTTATGGAAGGTATCAAAGCCGATAGATTATACAATTCTATACCGTCTATTGCTACAGATAAAGGCTGGTTTGTTCATGCCCGTGGCGACCACCCCGAAATAAGGGCAAAGTTTTTTGAGCTGCTGCGCAACTTAGATGGCTACAAAGCCCATATAGTAATTGCTAAAAAAGATTTAAATATTTTTAATCGAAAACATAACAACAACCCCACAGAGTTTTATTTTGATGTACTGCACCACCTTTTAAATGGCAAATTAAAAGATAATAGAAAACAGTACAATCTTTATCTTTCACAAAGAGGCAACAATTCGCTACACCGCTTTCAAGAGGCCGTTACAAAAGCGTTAGCCGCTGATAAAGCCGATAACGGTGCTATACGATACAACCTTGAAATAGTACAGAGTAAAGAAATGCCAGAATTGAGTATTATAGATTATTTGATGTGGGCTGTGCAGCGAAAACTGCTAACTGGCGAAAGCCGTTATTTTGATGCTATGAAAAGTAAGTACGAAACAATACTACATTTGTACGAAGAAGATAATCAATAAAAAAGCTAAAAAATCTTTTTGCTCCCGTGCCAATACTGGCAACACCCATCATGGGATGAGATATGCAGGCGAAAAACTCTTTAGCAGTGCAAATATAAGCATTTTTAATAAAATTAGAGCTGCCATTGGTGG
>JAYTLA010000005.1:0-4700 GCA_043729825.1 Ferruginibacter sp. | reverse complement strand
CGGTGGTAATGAATATGAAGACGAAGGAGAGCTAAATTACTCTAATACTTTTTATAGGAAATACGATGCGCAGATAGGGCGGTTTACGGGGGTGGATATGTTGGCGGAAGCAACAGCAAATTTAAACCCGTATCATTTTGGAGGAAATAACCCTGTGATGTTTAATGACCCTAAAGGAGATTTAATGGCATTGGGTACAGGGCGCAGTACCAAAGGACCTGATGGGAATTATCATGCAAGTTGGGTTACCGATATGATGAATGCTAATGTGGATATTTTGGATTGGGAGGAAAGTGGTGGCGGTGGTGGCGGTGGCGGAGGAAATTACTCTGCATTTTGGAACTTTGTAATTTCATCGGCATTTGAAACAGCAGGACCAACAAACATACAAACAAACATACCAGGTTTTGGAAATTCATATTTTGGTTTAGATTTAGCCAATATGCAATGGGGCTTTTTTGCCATGGGAACTAATACCAATGCCTATGCAGGCAATAACCCTGAAATAAATGCGCTTAGTTCCCTATTAACAGACTTTGCAGTAAGTGGTAATTCTGTAGTGAGCGGCCGTTTTTTTGAAATGCTCAACGGCAACATTACACATAATATTTTTACAGATAGAAATCAAATAGCAAATTTAAACGGCGTTGTAAGAGATGGGGCAGGTAATGTAACAAGTACCAACACATTTTTTTCTACACAAGCAAATGGCGGCGTACCTGAGAATAGAATTCCAAATAATGGAAGAACTGATTCCAAAGCACAATTTGCAGCAGACTTTTTAAGTGGCACTTATGTCAATTCTAAATATGGCAGGGTGTTCCCATCTAATCAGACAGGTAACGGCTATTTTAATAATGGTGCAGTATCATGGCTGCAGGGCAATCAAGCAAGCCAAAAACCTCAATATGGTACAATGGGGCAGTGGGTTCAATCTTCTAAAAATGCAGCAGACAGGGCATATATTGAGAACGTAACGTTAAGCCAATATGGTTTTCAACAACGAACATTTTACATGAGTTTATTTATGAGTGCAGGAGGTAACCAATTGGAACATTCTCGATTAGGCTTTACGGGTAACCTGCGCAATTTTTATGGTATTTTTATGTTTGATAATTTTCACTTTTAAAAAATAGGATATGAAAAATATTTGTTTGTTAATAGTTGCTATTTGTATAAATGTTTCTTTGTTGGCGAATAATAATAATAAACTTGCTCTAGGTGATAGTACTTTGCGCCAACGATTTATTAAGAATGTACTACAAGAATATGAGATGGAAGGTAGGTGGATTTTTGTAAAGGTTGATTCTTTGTACAAGTTGAAAAATAATTACGAAGTAATCAATCCTAAAACGCTTTATAATTCTTATGCATCACAATTTACCAGTTATGATGGGAAAAGATTTGTATCTCACGCTTATGAGGCTTTGACGGAACCAGTTACATACGAAAGGTATCCCAATAGACCATTGATAAAAGGCGTAAAAGTAAACATAAAGCTTTACAAGACATTGTTAAAGCAACCCAAAGAAAAAATATTAGCTACTTATTTTAATGCAGATAAGACATTGAAGAAGGTATATAAAAAATGGCTGTATGAGCTGATAGCTGTGTGTTATACCAATAATGTAAAAGTAATAACACCTAGTAATGCACAGCCGTACTATGAGGTTTTTAAATAGGAGTATTTTTTATGTTTGATAATTTTTACTTCTAAAAAATAACTTTATGAAAAATATATTTATTTTATTGATCGCTATTGGAATTAATTTTCCTTTAATAGCACAACAGAAAAGCTATGTTAGTGAGGTTTCAACTGACAGTACTTTGCACCAGCGATTCATCAGAAATTTGTTGCAAGAACACAATCTTGAAGGTAGATGGCTATTTGTAAAAGTCGATTCTCTCTTTAAATTAAAAAATAATTACGAAGTTATTAGTCCCCAAATATTTTATGATTTGTATGTGAAGTATTATATAAACTTTGAAGAAAAACAGTTTATTTCTGATGAATACCAAGACATAATACGCAATTTAGCTTTCGAAAGATATGGTAATGAACCCCATCCAATAAAAGGCGTAAAAGTAAATATGAAGCTTTACAAGACATTGTTAAAGCAACCCAAAGAAAAAATACTATCTACTTATTTTAATGCAGATAAGACATTGAAGAAGGTATATAAAAAATGGCTGTATGAGCTGATAGCGGTGTGTTATACCAATAATGTAAAAGTGATAACACCTAGTAATGCACAACCATACTATGAGGTTTTTAAATAGTAAGTTGTAAAAATAATTTTAACCATCATACTTTAAAAAAGTTTGGTGGTTTTTTTATGCCCTATAAGCAACATGAGTACTCATATAAGACGATAAAAAGTTATGCACAATAAAATTTATGAAGCTACACTAAGGGCATTGTTTAAAGTATCTCTAAGGCGTTTATTAGAAATAGCAGTATCAATAAAATTGAAGAGAGATTTTTGTTGAGGTTCGTCCAGCTGTTCAATAAGTTTTACTTTTTCTAAAATATTTTTATCGTAAGAGTTTACCTCTACATTATCTTCTTTAAAAAACTCCATTAACGAAACCTCTAGCACTTTACAAATTTTTTCTAAAGTAGAAGTAGTAACCTCTGCTTTGCCTGTTTCTATTCTTGTGTATTGTACCCTATTCATTTTAATGGCGTCAGCAACTTGTTGTTGGGAAAGTGCTTTATCCTTACGAAACTTCTTTATTGCTGTAGGAATGTTCATATAAATGTGCTTTAATTACTACAAATTTACCTAATTGTATCTTATAACGCAATTGTTGGTAATGTGTGGAAATATTATTGTAACTATAAAGTTACATTTAGTAATTTTGTTCTGTAACGAATTAAGCACAAAATATTTTTCCACATGGATATTAAAGGAATAAAAGCACAGTTAAGCATTACCCAAGTATTACAACATTATAATTTACGAGCAGATAAGAATAATAAATTATGCTGTCCGTTCCATGAAGATAAAAGCCCCAGTCTGCAGATATACCCACAAACAAATACGTATTGTTGTTTTAGTGCCAGCTGCAAAGCAAAAACAGGCGATGCCATACAATTTATACAACTCAAAGAAAATTGTACCAAGCATGAAGCACTAAATAAAGCAACAAGTTTAATAAATGGCAATCCAATAACAACAGCAGCAATCGAAGCCAAACTATTTATACAAACCGAACCTCTAGAAAAAATGGCAGTCCTTACAAAGTTTTTTAATTATTACAAACAAGGTTTACCAAGAAGTAAAAAGGCAGTTGAATATTTAGAAAGTCGTTGTATAGATTATAAAAAAATCGAAATAGCTTTTAATAGTGGCAATTTACATACTGATGCAAAACAAAAACACTTAGCAGAAAGTATGGCACAAGTTGGTTTGCTAAAAGCTAGAGCCATCAATGGTTTTAATGTATGGGCAAAGGATTGTATTATTTTTCCATTGAAGAATGAGGAGAATAAAATTGTATCACTTTATGGAAGGAGCATAATAAACAATGAAGATAACCGACATTTTTATTTAAGCAATCGAAGCGGTTTATATCCAAGCTATCCAAGTTTACAAACCAAGAAATTAATTATTGTAGAAAGTATTATTGATGCAGCCAGTTTATTACAACAAAAAGAAATCACAGAGCAGTACAGCGTTTTAGCATTGTACGGCACAAATGGATTAACGGAAGAGCATATAAAATCTATTATTGCATTACCGCAGCTAGAAGAAATTATCCTTATGCTGAATGCAGATGATGCAGGTGCCGCCGCTACACACAAGCATGCACACACATTACATACACTACACACAGGCGTACACATCACATACGTACAGCTGCCCACAGGCGAAGACGTAAACAGTTTATTGCAAAGCCATCCGCCAGAGGACGGACAGGCTGACGACCCAAAAATATTACTTGATATTATCGAACAACGAACTAATTTTTCTTTTTCAACTGAAAAAGAAAACGTCCTATCCTCTGAAAATAGTGTTGATACTGTAATACATCCACAATCTAAGTTCCCCCTTCGGGGGACAGGGGGCTTAGATATACAAAACAATGAGCTATTAATTTACAACAATTGCGAACTGTATTTTGAGATATTAGGCGGCATAAAAATTACAGGATTAGACCGCATGAAAGTAACGTTAAAAGTACAACACAAGCAAAAGCAACAGCTACCCATAAGAGATACTTTAGATTTATATAGCCGCCAACAAACTGAAAATTTAATACAAACAATAAGCGATACGTATGATGCCAATATTAAGCAAACCGCCACAACGATAAGTGACCTAACCAATGAACTAGAAAATTACAGGCTGCAAAAAATAGAAGCTTTACAACCCAAAGAAAAGCCACAGCACGAACTCACACAAGCCCAAAAAGCCGCAGCCATAAACGAGTTAAAGAAACCAAACCTATTAAATCGAACTGCTGAAATGATAGCATTAACGGGCATTGTAGGCGAAACTAATAATAGTATGATTGCTTATTTAGTTTACTGTACAAGAAAACAACCAGTACCGCTACACATTATGTTTTTAGGAAGTAGTGGCAGCGGAAAAACCTATTTGCAAGAAAGAATAAGCGAACTAATACCCACCGAAGATAAAATAGAAATTACCCAAATAACCGAAAACGCTTTGTATTATTTTAAGCAAGACGAA
>JAYTLA010000004.1:0-78732 GCA_043729825.1 Ferruginibacter sp. | reverse complement strand
ATTGTACTTTTGGTATAAATTTAAGGTGCATAGTTATTTAAAAATTCGCCACAGAATGGTTTTTATAAGTGAATTTGGTTTGCTGTGCGAGCAATCACCTATTCCACAATATTTATTTTTTAAAGAAGAAGATTTTTGGCAAGATAGTAACCCTGTTTTTAAAAGTGCATTTGTGTCTGCATTAGCAAAAGCAAATAAAATTATTACCACACAAACATTTTTGGCAGAATCATTAATCCAAAAACATAAAATACCTAATGAAAAAATACAAACAATTTTTCAAGGATTAAATGGCAAAATAAAAGAATACAGCTTAACTACAATAGAAGAAATAAAAAATGCTTATTGCAATGGTTTCGATTATTTTTTGTTTGAAGTATCTAATACCTCAAAAGAATATCTGATACATATTTTAAAAGCATTTTCGCAGCTAAAAAAAATGCAAAAAACATCAATGAAATTGCTGTTTCTTTTAGAAGATGTTATAGAAGAAAATTTGATAGCAGATTTTAAGAACTATAAATACAAAGATGAAGTTTTTATTCATATCCAAACTGTAAACAATAGAAGAAATATTGTTTCTGCTTCGAGTGGATTGTTTTACTTTTCAAAATATGTAAATAACAGTATTGCTTTTGTAGCCTTGCAACAAGCCATTCCTGTTGTAACGTTAGATGATAAGATAAACAAAAGCCTTTTTGACAACGCAGCTTTATATACAGTAGCTTCCGATAAAGCCATTGGCGAAAAAATGCAATTGCTGTATAAAGATGAATCAATAAAAAATAAACTCAAAGAAGCCTCTGCAGAATTGTTACAAAAGCACGACATTGACAAAGCAATAGAACAATTATATAAAGCTATCTATGTAAAATAAACGATAGTATCTTTGATAAAAATAATACAAATGAAATTTACCACCCCAGTAAAAATAGAAACGATAGCCGCTTTAATAAATGCAAAACTTGTTGGCAATAATAATGAGTATGCTATGGGCATAAACGAAATTCATAAAGTTGAAGTTGGTGATTTGGTTTTTGTAGATCACCCAAAATATTATGATACCTGTTTAAATAGCGCAGCTACATTTATTATTATCAACAAAGAAGTAGAAGTACCAGAAGGGAAATCTATATTAATTACCGATACCCCATTTGATGCATATTGCAAAATTGTAGCGTATTATCGTCCGTTTGAGAAAGCAAATGAGATGGTAAATACTAGAATAATTGGAGAAGGAACTTATATTTATCCTGGCGCATTTGTTGGTAATAATGTAAACATTGGTACCAATTGCGTTATTTATCCTAATGTAACTATTATGGATAATTGTAGTATTGGAAATAATGTTATAATACAGTCGGGTACTGTAATTGGCAGCGATGCATTTTATTACAACACAAAAAAGAATAGAGATATGTGGTATAAAAAAATGCCAAGTTGCGGCAGTGTGATTATAGAAGATGATGTAGAAATTGGGGCTGGTTGTATGATAGACAGAGGCGTAACGCACGATACACGAATTGGCGCTGGAAGTAAATTAGATAACATGATACATATTGGGCATGATACCGTGCTTGGTAAAAATTGTTTGATGGCTGCACAATCTGCTATTGCGGGAATGACAACACTAGAAGATGGGGTAACAGTGTGGGGCGGTTGTATAATAAACAAGACATTAACGATTGGCGAAAATGCTGTACTGCTTGCTCGTACAGGCGTAGGTGGAAATTTAGAAGGCAATAAAACATATTGGGGTGCTCCAGCGCAAGAAGCAAGTATTGAAAAAAGGGAACTCGTATGGGTAAAAAGAATTCCTGCTTTGTGGGAGAAGGTGATGAATAAAAAAGAATAAAAACATCATCCCTTATAAATTAAAATAAGGCGCAAGTCTCAATACTCAATACGTAATACCGGCTTCGTAATCGTACGGCAACATTTCCGCTACTTTATCCCAAGCCCAATAACCGCTTGTGGTAACATCGTTTTGGTCATAAAAGTATCCGTTCTGTTCTATAATTATACTTTCCTTGGGTTTAAAACTTAATACTGATAATTTAAAATCTTTTGACTCAGCAGGATTTTCTGCCAAATAGTTTGTACTAGGTTTTGCACCTAAAAATAAAATGCCCACTTCTGGTTGATTAGGTAAAATTTCTACTGTTTGTGTACTATCATCTTTTGCATAATTTATTGCAGCGTAAATATCTTTTACTTTTAAACCCTCATCTTTGTCATATACTTTTACGATAAATTGTATTTCAAATTCTTGCTCGGTTATGTTTTTATGGTAAACGCTGCGCATAAAATGTAATATAGAACCTTTATAAGCATTTCTTCGTGATGTCTGCCACTGCTGCGTTTGTGCACTATCTCCTTGCATGTTTTCAAATAATGGATAACCGCTATAGGTGCTCACTTCGGTTTTATATTCGTGTGTAAAAGAATCTAAATCGTATTTTATATTGTAGCCAAGTGCATTGTTTTTTATTATAAGTGATTCTGTAGCAGTAATTTTTAATCTGTTTTTTTTCTTAGAAAAAAAGAAATGTAATACCTCTGGGTTTTGTATGCTGCATTGTTTACTATTGGCAGACTTACCTATAAATTCATTCATAAAAAATTGCCCATATTTAGTAAGCCCATCTTTTACTTCGCTAGATGAAACAACAGCCACAGTTTCCAATTCTTTCTCTTTCTCTTTAAGTTTTAAGATAATTTTTTCATTAACATCAGAGCTTGTAATTCTTCTGGTTTCTGCTTTATAACCAGTAAAACTGATGATTAAATCGTAGCCACCATTGGGCAATGTTAATTTAAAATTACCTTCATTATCTGTTACGGTACCCAAAGTTGTATTTTGTGCAAATACAGATGTAGCAGGCATAGGAAGACCAGTTACTTCATTAGTAACCGTACCAGAAATGGTATAGTTGTTTTGAGCAAATGCTGTAGTAAAAAATAGAACGCTAAATATTGAAAGTAAAATAAATTTCATAATGAATTATTGAAAGCTCGAAAATACATTATTGCTTGTTAATATTTTGTTGCAATATTTTACAGGTCTCACTGATTGTTTTTTCCAAATTTCTATATGCAAAATCTGGCAAAAATTTCAACAGTTTACTATTATCAAACGTTACTTCTGCCAATGAGGTAGCAGCGGTTTCTTTTGTAACAAGAGGCGATGAGCCTGTAAATTTACTTTTAATAGCTTCAATACGCCATGCAATAGCAGCAAGGAATGGCGTTATTTTTTTTGCAGGCATTTTTTTACCAAACGCATTTGCCATCATATTAAAAACTGATTGATAGGTTGCATTTTCTGCACTTAAAATAAAACGCTCTGCTGTAATATTGCTTTTCATTAATTGTATCATAGCGAGAGCAACATCTTTTACATCTACAAAACCCGATGAACCAAGTGAGTAATAAGGAAAACCATCATGCACCGATTTAAATAATTTTGAAGAGCCTTCAGTCCAATTACCTGCCCCCAAAATAATAACTGGATTTACGACTACTGCATTTAAGCCTTCCGCCACGCCACGCCACACTTCCATTTCAGCTAAATATTTACTGTGGCCATATTTACTATTGCTAGTTTCTGGTGTCCATTGCATGGTTTCATTTATCATTTCTCCTGCACGTATGCGGCCAAGTGCAGCCACAGAGCTTACGTACACAAGCTTACGTATTTTTGCAAACAAGCAAGCGTTCACTACATTAGCGGTGCCTTCTACATTTATTTTGTATAACTTTTTTTCATCTTTAGGAGCAAAAGAAACAATAGCTGCGCAATGATATACTTCTGTAACATCTTGCATGGCATCTTCCAAAGCATATACATCTAAAATATCGCAGGGTACAGAAATAAAAGTAGAAGAATTTGCAAACTTAAGCGGCGATTTATTATAAATGGCTTTTACCGTTTTGCCTTGTGCAAGCAATTGCTCAATTAATGTATTGCCTACTAAACCTGCACCGCCAGTTACTAATATCATGATACAACATTTTGAGTGTAATCGTAAAACCCTTTTCCTGTTTTTTTACCCAAATTTCCTTCTGCTACTTTTTGTGCTTGCATTGGCGATGGTTCAAAACGTGGGTTATTATTAAAGGCATGATAAATAGATTGTGAAACGGCGTAGTTAATATCCATGCCAATTAAATCCATTAATTTAAACGGGCCCATTTTAAAACCAGCGTTTTCCATCAATGCATCTATATCCTCAAAACGTATATTTGTACTGCTCGCTAAGTGCATAGCTTCTAAATAAAAATGACGTGCTACTCGGTTTACAATAAAGCCAGGCGCATCTTTACAAACAACGGGTTGCTTTTTTAATTGTAAACAAAGGTTGTAAACTGTTTGTATAGTTGCATCATTCGTTTGCTCACCTGCAATAACCTCTACCAGTTTCATTACATGCGGAGGGTTAAAAAAATGCATGCCACAAATCCTTTGTGGATGGTCAATATTTTTTTGAATATCTGTTATAGAAAGAGAAGAGGTGTTACTTGCTAAAATTGTTTCTGGCAAATTTATAGCGGCAATATTTTTGTATAGTGTTTCTTTTATTTCTACATTTTCAATAATGGCTTCTATAACAACATCAGCTACACAATCATTAATATTTGTAGTAAATAAAATACGCCTGTATATATTTTCTTTTTCTGCTGATGTAATTTTTTCTTTGTTTAATAAAAAGTCTAAATTTTTATTAATGGATGATTTTGCATTTTCAATACCTTTTTCGTTGGAATCAAAAAGTACTACATCAAAATTATTTTGTGCTGCGGATAATGCTATCCCGCTTCCCATTGTGCCTGCGCCAGCCACGCAAATCTTTTTTATCATGCTGTAAAAATAAAAAACTGCTGTGCTATTTCCTCTTTTATTTTTTAAAGATAGAAAATAACACAGCAGGGTATATAAAATTCCTATTTCTCTATTGCTCTTTGTCTGCTTCTTTTTTTGCTTCAGCCTTCATTTTTTCATTAGCCGTTATAGAAAATTCAACCCTTCTATTAGATGCTCTACCCACTTGAGTTGTGTTGTCTTCTTTTGGTTGAACCTCTCCGTACCATTTTACAGTAAGTCTATTTGGAGAGAGCCCTGCTGCCTTCAATGCATCGCCCACAGCATTAGCCCTTCTTTGAGAGAGTGTCAAGTTTGTTGCATTGGTTCCTACGTTGTCTGTATGGCCTTCTACCAAAATATTTGTTTCAGGATATTCTGTAAAAATTTTTACCAATTTATCTATTGCCAATTGTGAGTTCGATGTAATGTTATATTTGTTGGTTGCAAAATAAACGCCAGATTTTGAACCATCAGGATTGGTTTCATCAAACGTTACATTAATACCTTCTCCAACCCTTTCTACTTTTGCACCAGGTATTTCTGTCTTTATTTTTTCTGCTTGTTTATCCATATTGTGCCCGATAATACCGCCAGCTACTCCACCTATAACCGCACCTAACACGGCACCAAGTGCAGTATTATTTTTATTGCCAACATTATTTCCTATTACACCACCTATTACTGCGCCTGCACCCGCTCCAATTGCAACTCCTTTGTCTTGCTTACTTGCACGTCTTGTAGAATCACAACTTGTAAACAATACCGATGTAGCTATTACTATTAGTATTGTATTTGAAATTATCTTTTTCATATATTTTTTTTAAATTAAAGTATTTAGTTTTTTGTAAAATTGTACATAAAATATGCTTGTTTGCCCTCAAAAGTAATTTCGCTTTTTAATTGCATGGCTGTTTTATCCAACGATACTATAGTAAAACGAAACCCAGCTTTCTCTTCATCAATATCTTTGTAATATTTTGCATCCACTCTTTTATATTGCAATCTTATAGGCACACCCTTTTCTTCAAAAATTGACCAACGAATATTTTGTTTTTTAGCTACACATTCGACGCCGTTTTTTGTTATTTCATACGAACCAAGGCTGGTGTTTTGGTTAAATTTCCATGTGCTGTTTTCAAAGCAATTATAATCTGCTTCATCTAAAATTTTGGCTTTTATTTTTCCTATAATACCTTCTGTGGTTACACTTTGAAGGACCCATGTACCATTTACAGTACGCTTGTCAGTACGAGCTTCTTTGGAGCTAGAGCACGCATATATTAGCACTATTAATATAAAAGCGCTACTTATTAAACTTAATTTCTTCATTTGCTTTATTTTTTGGTTATGATTTTTTTTTAATAAAAAAAATGTATTCATCAAAATCAAAACTAGCCAATTTTTATGCCATAGAAGAAAATCAAGTAATTATGTAAGTATTTGAAAAAATTATGAAAGTTTGCTAATTGCTAAGCGGATTCAAACTGTTTTAAAAAACGCAAATCGTTTTCGCTAAATAAGCGCAAATCTTTTATTTGATAACTGAGCATGGTAATTCTTTCTATACCCATACCAAATGCAAAGCCAGTATATTTATTGCTATCAATTCCACTATTGTCCAACACTTTTGGATGCACCATACCACATCCTAAAATTTCTACCCACCCAGTTTTTTTACAAACATTGCAGCCATTGCCATTACATAAAAGGCAGCTAATATCCATTTCGGCACTTGGCTCTGTAAAAGGAAAATAAGAAGGACGAAAACGAACCTTCATTCCGCCGTCGGCAGAACCAAACATTTCTGTTACGAAAAAATACAAAGTTTGTTTAAGATCTGCAAAGGAAACATTTTCTGCAATGTATAATCCTTCTACTTGATTAAAAAAACAATGTGCCCTTGCGCTTATGGTTTCGTTTCTAAAAACACGCCCTGGGCAAATAATACGAAGCGGCAATTTACCTTTTTGCATTTCTCGTATTTGTACGCTGCTTGTATGTGTGCGCAAGAGCCAATCTGTCCCGCCGGCTTCGGCGGGATGAGAAATATAAAATGTATCCTGCATATCTCTAGCAGGATGATTTTCTGGTAAATTAAGCGCAGAAAAATTATGGAAATCATCTTCTATCTCTGGACCTTCTGCAACCGAAAAACCAAGTTTATTAAAAATACCAACGATTTTATTTTTTACAATACTAATGGGATGACGAGTACCAAGTGGTGAAGGGATGCCTGGTAAAGTAAGATCTATATCATTAGCTTTTGTACCGTTGTTGTTTTCTGCAGCGCCATTAAAAGAAGCAAACTTTTCTTCTACAAAAACTTTGAACTCGTTTAACAATTGCCCTGCTTCTTTTTTATTTTCTACAGCCACATTTTTCATTTCGCCCATTATGGTTTTTACCAAACCCTTTGTGCCAAGGTATTTTATCCTAAAATTTTCAATGCCTTCGGCTATTGCAGGGTTTTCTGCCTTTATTTCTTCTTTATACTTTTCTATAAGTGTTCGTAAACTTTCCATGCTACAAATGTAAGCAAATGTGCCGATTTGCTAATTTTAGCCAACTTTAATAATTATATGTTTTTACATTTAATTGCAAAAAATGAATTAATAATTTCTTAACACTATAAATTTTGAAACAGCATTCTACTCATCATACATTTACTTTCTAAACCAAATCATACAATGGATGCTGATCCCGAGGGTTATTTTAACTCCTCTATGCTTTTTAAAGCAACAATTTTTACCATCTCTTTTACTACCATCTATTTCTACAAACAAGGACAACCAGTTTTTACAATGGGCAAACCCGTTGTAAAAAAAGACTGTCTTGCCAAAGTAGCCAACACAAAACCCGCTGTAAAGAAGAAAAAGAAAACCATTTACCTCACTTTTGATGATGGACCTTGCAAAGGCAGCAAAACTGTTTTTTCTATTTTAAAGCAAGAGCAAATTCCTGCTACATTTTTTATTATTGGTGAGCATGTGTATGGCAGCAAAGAACAATTGGCTATTTACGATTCTTTAAAAGAAAATAATTTGATTGAGATTGCAAACCACAGTTACACGCATGCATTTGAAAACAAGTTTTACAAATTTTATAGTGAGCCAGATAGTGCTACAAAAGATTTTAAAAGATGCGCCGATAGTTTATATTTTACTAGCAATATTATTCGCACACCTGGTAGAAATATTTGGCGTGCAGAAAATATAAAAAGTACAGATATTAAAGCATCTGCTGCCACTGGGGATAGCTTGCAAAGCCACGGTTTTATAGCAGTAGGGTGGGATGTGGAGTGGCATTTTAATGATACACAAAGGCTAGTAGAAAATGATAGTGAAATGGTTAGAAACATAGATAGCTCCTTTGCTCGCAACGAAACCAAAACAAAAAACCACCTTGTATTGTTAACCCACGATCGTACATTTGCAAAACCTGAGGACTCTGCAAAACTCCATCGATTTATTGCAGCATTAAAAGTAAAAGATGAATACGATTTTGAGCTAGTAAGCCAATACCCAGGTTTAACAAAAGATACAGTTGCTGTGAAATAATTTATTCGTAATTTTAATAAAATAAAAAACTTACAATTATGGCACTTTTTCAATCTGGCAACCCTGCCTTATCAGAAAATAAATTTAGTAGCACCGTAATATCTGATGTGCTAACTACCGACACAAATACAACAATGACGGTAAAGGGAACATTAAACAAATTTGGTTTATTGTTTATGCTTACGCTAGCATCTGCTTATTTTACTTGGAAAGAATTTTTAGGAGGCGGCGATGTATGGACATACATTATGGTTGGTGTATTTGGGGGCTTAGGCACTGCTATTTTTATAGGATTTAAAAAAGAGTGGAGTCAATATTTAGCACCTATATATGCATTATTAGAAGGCTTATTTTTAGGAGGAGTATCTGCATATTTTGAATATAGTGCGCAAAGTACCACCACGCAAGGTATGTATGCTGGCGGTTATAGCGGTATCGTTATACAGGCTATTGCACTTACCTTTAGTGTAGTGGCTGGAATGTATTTGTTATACAAGTTTAATATTATAAAAGCTACCGAAAAATTTAAAGCAATAGTAATGACTGCCACAGCAGGGATTGCTATATTTTATCTAGCACTGTGGGTTTTAAGTTTCTTCCATGTGCCCATGCCTGGCTTTTTATACCAAGGTAGTGTGTTAGGCATTGGTTTTTCTTTGTTTGTAGTAGCACTTGCTGCTATGAATTTAATTTTAGATTTTGATATGATAGAAAAAGGAGCAGAAATGGGTGCACCAAAATATATGGAATGGTATGGGGCATTTGGTTTGCTCGTAACTATTGTATGGTTATATATGGAAATATTGAGGTTGTTGAGTAAGTTAAATAGGAGATAAGAAAATAAGTTTGTTACAAAAAAGCCCAGTTACTACTAACGAGGCTTTTTTGTATTTTATTTAAAAAAAATTATCCCCTCCCATCCAACAAATTTCCCAAACCTCCTAAAATACTTCCTTCTTCTTTTCTTGCACCCATGCCATATTGCATAAGCCTGCCCGCAAGCCTGCTAATGGGCAATGATTGTATCCACACCTTACCTGGGCCTTGTAGTGTGGCAAAAAATAAACCTTCGCCACCAAACATCCAGTTCTTAATTCCTTTTATAAATTCAATATCAAAATCAATACCTGCGGTGTAAGCTACAACGCAGCCAGTATCTATTTTTAATACCTCACCAGCCTGCAATGTGCGCTCGGTTACATAGCCGCCTGCATGTACAAATGCCATTCCATCTCCCTCTAGCTTTTGCATAATAAAACCCTCGCCCCCAAAAATGCCAGTACCTAACCTGCGCTGAAATTCTATTCCAACACTTACACCTTTTGCGGCACAAAGAAATGCATCTTTTTGCGCTATAATTTTTCCATTGAGCTGTGCCAAATCTAGTGCAACAATTTTACCTGTATATGGTGCGGCAAAACTTACTCGTTTTTTACCTTGACCAACATTTGTAAATGCTGTCATAAAAAGATTTTCTCCTGTTATTAATCTTTTACCAGCGCTCATCAATTTACCCAAAAAGCCAGTATTATCGTTTTGAGAACCATCGCCAAAAATGGTATTCATTTGTATGCCATCGTCCATCATCATAAATCCCCCAGGCTCGCCTATTACGGTTTCCTGTGGGTCTAGTTCTATTTCAACGTATTGTAATTCTTCTCCAAAAATTTTGTAATCTATTTCGTGATTTTTTACCATTTTTTTTAATTTTTTATAAAAGTAATAAAATTCATTATTATTTTAAATTAAGTAAATGATAAGTGGTAAATTTAGCCAGTCAAATTATTTGAATTACAAACAACTCATTTATGAAAAAATTTCTTTTTGCATCAGCGGCTATTTGTTTAGCTCATTTTACAAGTATTGGGCAAGCAAAGTTGGTAGAAACAATCACTAAAAATGGTGATGAACTTGTTATTCCTTATACAAAACATGTTTTACCCAATGGCCTTACGGTTGTATTAGCAGAAGACCATAGCGACCCGCTCGTGCATGTGGATGTTACTTATCATGTGGGTAGTGCACGTGAAGAAATTGGAAAAAGCGGGTTTGCACATTTCTTTGAGCATATGATGTTTCAAGGGAGTGATAATGTAGGCGATGAGCAACATTTTAAAATCATTAGTGGTTCTGGAGGTACATTAAACGGAAGTACCAATTTAGATCGTACCAATTATTATGAAACCGTACCATCTAACCAATTAGAAAAAATGCTTTGGTTAGAAAGTGATCGTATGGGCTTTTTGCTTGATGCGGTTACACAAAAGAAATTTGAAATACAACGCAGTACGGTAAAAAATGAGCGTGGGCAAAATTATGATAACAGACCTTATGGTTTGGTAAATGAATTTGCAAGTAAAAATCTGTATCCATATGGTCACCCATACAGCTGGCTTACTATTGGTTATATAGAAGATTTAAATAGAGTGGATGTACAAGATTTAAAAAACTTTTTTCTTCGGTGGTATGGGCCAAACAATGCTACGATAACTATTGGTGGCGATATTAAATCTGCAGAGGTTTTAAAAATGATTGAAAAATATTTTGCTGCTATACCTCGTGGCCCAGAAGTTACAAAAACAATTTTAGCACCAGTAATCATTGAGAAAGACCGCTATGTATCGTTTACAGATAATTATGCTAAGCAACCATTGCTTACAAAAACATTTGTAACTGTACCAAATTACGATAATGACATGGCCGCTTTGGCTTGTCTAGCGCAGGTTTTGGGGCAAGGAAAAAATTCTGTACTATACCAACAATTGGTAAAAACACAAAAAGCGTTAAGCGCATCTTCATTTAGCAGGCTTAGTGAATTAGCTGGTGAGCTTAGTTTTCAACTTACACCTTACCCAGGTAAATCTTTGGCAGGAATGGATAGTTTATTGGCAGAGTCGCTTGTAGCTTTTGAACAACGTGGCGTAACAGATGATGATATTGCAAAATTTAAAGGTGGTATAGAAGCACAATACATAAATGGTTTGCAAAGTGTTTCGGGTAAGGTTTCTCAGCTAGCAGCTTTTCAAACATTTACTGGTAACCCAAATATGATTGGCAAAATGCTAGCCATGTATAGAGCAGTTACAAAAGAAGATGTAATGGCGGCGTACAATAAATACGTGAAAGGCAAATTTAGTACTACGGTAAGTGTATTGGTAAAAGGGCAAGGCACAGAACCTGCTATGGCAGACAATTACACTGTAGATAATTCAAATTATATAAAACCAAATTATGGTTATGACGGTTTGAAATATACTAAGGCAAAAGATAATTTTGATAGAAGCAAACAACCTGGTGTTGGAGCAAACCCTGTGGTGAAAGTACCAGCATTTAGTAAAAAACTTTTACCAAATGGGGTGAAAACAATTTTTGCAGCAAGCAATGAATTGCCAACTGTAAATATATCTGTAAGAATACCAGGTGGGCAATTGGCAGAAACCAATATGCCAGAAAAATCAGGCATTGCAAACATGACCGCAAGCATGCTAAATGAGGATACCAAAAAATATACGGCAGAACAAATGGCGATAGAATTGCAAAAATTGGGGAGCATTATAAACATTAATGCCTCCTTAGATGGTACAATTTTTAATGTGCAATCGTTAAAAAAGAATATTAGTAAAACGTTGGAATTGCTGGAAGAAAGAATGTTTAACCCAAACTTTACGCAAGCTAGTTTTACAAGATTGCAGAAACAAGCTATCGAAGGGTTTAAGCAAGCCAAATCTCAGCCATCTACTATAGCAACCGATGTATATGCGAAATTAAATTATGGCAATACCGTTTTAGGAAAAAGTGATAATGGTACAGAAACGACAATAAAAAATCTTACATTAAAAGATGTTGAAGATTTTTATACAAACAATTTTACATCTCAAAATGCACGTGTAGTAATAGTTGGCGATGTAAAAGAAGCGGATGTAATGGGGCAACTAGCGTTCTTAAAAAAACTTCCTAATAAAAAAGTAAATGTAGAAATACCGACAAAGGCAGCAAGTGTAAATAAAACAATTATTTATTTAGTAGATGTGCCAAAGGCTGCACAAACTGAATTTAGAGTGGGCATGCCTACCAACAAAATGTATGACGCCACAGGGGAGTATTACAAAATGGGATTATTAAATTATACTTTGGGAGGTGATTTTAATAGCAGATTAAATATAAACCTACGTGAAGCTAAAGGATGGACCTATGGTGCAAGATCAAGCTTTAATAGTAATGAATATGCTGGTTATTTTGCATTTAGCTCAGGCATACGTGCAGATGCTACAGATAGTGCCTTGGTAGAAGTAATAAAAGAAATAAAAAATTATGCTACCAAAGGAATAACAGAAGATGAATTAGCATTTATGAAAATGGCTATTGGGCAAAGAGATGCATTGGCTTATGAAACAGGCAATCAAAAAGCTGGGTTTGTGGGTAGAATTTTGCAATTTGATCTGTCAGCAAATTTTGCAACACAACAAAATGCCATTTTAAAGAGCATTAAAAAAACAGAACTAGATGCACTTGCTAAAAAATGGTTGGATGTAAATAAAATGAATATTTTATTGGTAGGTGATAAGGCAAAAATATTGCCCGGTTTGCAAAAGATGGGGTATGAAATTGTAGAGTTGGATGTAGATGGTAATAAGAAATAAATTATAGTATGAGAAGGCATTAAATATTGCTTTGTAGAAATTGTATTTAACACCTTCTTTCAAAAATAGTTTGCTATGGCTTACAACGAAAAATTAGCAGATATCGTAAGAGAAATAATTTCAATTACGCATACAAACATTGTAGAAAAGCCAATGTTTGGCGGTTTGTGTTTTATGGTGAATGATAAAATGTGTGTGGGCGTAGAAAAAGAAAGATTGATGGTACGCCTCGACCCAGCTAAGTATGATGAAGCAATGGAGAAAGATGGTTGCAAACCAATGGACTTTACAGGTAGAATAATGAAAGGGTATGTATTTGTAGATATTGAAGCTTTAAATACGAATAAGAAATTAGAATATTGGATTACCCTATCATTAGAGTATAATAAAATTGCAAAAGCAAGTAAGAGAAAAACAATAAAAAAGAAATGACAATTGAAGATGTACAAACCATTTGCAAAAAACTAGATAATGTAACACAGGATATTAAATGGGGGCACGACCTTTGTTTTAATATTGGAGGAAAAATGTTTTTTGTTGCAGATGTTGATAATGTGCCCACCTCAGCATCTTTTAAAACCAATGAGGATACGTTTAATGAATTAATAGAAAGAGAAGGTTTTAAACCTGCACCATATCTTGCAAGGCACAAATGGGTTTATGTGGATGATATAAATAGAGTATCAAAAAAAGAATGGCAATATTATATTAGCCAATCTTATGAATTGATAAAAGCAAAACTTCCTAAAAAGAGAAAATGAAAAAGATATTTATTTCAATACTGGCAATTTTGTGTTTATCTGCTTTTGCTGTATCAGATAATAGAAAAAAAGTATTTAAAAAATTACATACATTAGAGGGTTTATGGAAAATGAAAACTAAACGAGGAGTTATTTGTGAAGAGTGGGAAAAAGTGAATAAGAATTATTTGCAAAACAAAGGATATATGATAAATGGAACGGATACCATCATCACAGAAAGAGTGGCATTACAAAGAAGTAAAAACGATATATTTTACACATCTATTGTAGAGGACCAAAACAATAAAAAGCCAATTGTTTTTACGCTTACAAAGTCTGAAAGCAATACATTTACTTTTGAAAACCCAAAACACGATTTCCCTAAAAGAATTGTATATAAAATAGTAACGGAAGATTCTTTACACGCATTTATAGATGACGGAATGGACGGCAGTAAAAAAAGGCAGAATTTTTATTATAAGAAAGTAAAATAAAAATGATGGAATCTTACGAAACACTTTCAGAAGCTATAGAAGCTTTAAAACTACAAGGCTATACAGCAGATTTTAATCTCAAAGAAAATTGCCTAGAATGCATTGCTGGCAGACAAGAACTTTTACCACACGAGTTTGATATTGATAAATCTTTTCGATTTGACGTAGATGAAAACCCATCGGACCAAGCCATGCTATATGCTATTTCATCGGAAATGCACAACATAAAAGGACTTTTGGTAAATGGTTATGGTATTTATTCCGATGATATAAGTAATGATATGTTGAAAAAGTTGAATGGTAAATCATAAAACTATCTTACCAATTCTTTCAATTCCATTTCTGTTACAGTAAGCAAATTTACTTTTGGTAATCGTTTGGTAAGTTCTCTCCAATTGGCATCTTGCTTGTAAATTTTTTGCAACATTACAGCGGCTTCTTTTGCTTTTTTATTGTTGGCAAGTGTAATGGCTGTCCAATATTGCATTTCCAAATTTTTTGGAAATAATTTCATAGCTGTACTGTATTCTTCCATGGCCAATTTCATATCATTTTTTTCAGTAGCAAGATCTCCTTTATCCATATGCTCATAAGCCCTGTACAATCTTAATAATCTATCCAATTCTGATAACGGTAAAATGTTATCATCTACTCTAAGGTCTATTTGTTTATCATTCCATGGTTGGTCGCTAGTTTTACCTGATACTACCAAAATGGCTGCAGATTGTTTTCCTCTAATATCGCCACCTACGGCTTGAGCAGCATTTAATGCAGCTAAAACCCTTTCTGCTAATGGTTTTCCTGAACTAGCTTTAAATGCTTTTACCATAGCTGGACAAACTTTATTATTGAGCATCATATTGCTTTGCACAGAAAAGTTTTTACCAACAATATGAGAAGCATAATCAATGCAATTTTTCCCCGTATGAGCATTTACGTTTCCATTTACATCTATCATGGCTACTTGCCTTACCTCTCTACCATTATCTTGTGCTACTAATTCACTCAAAGCATCAGTAGCGGTTTTACCTTCTTTCATTAAGGCCAATCCTTTTATTCCATAACTTTTATTTACAAAAGATTGTGTAGCCACCACGCCTACGCCTGCTTCGCCCCAAGGCACAGCTGTGCCTACACTAAACCAATGACTTTGCACCCCCACGGCCATTTCGCCAGTAATTTCATCTCTTGCTACAATAGAAAATGTATGTGCAAACGCTTCTTCTTTTTTAAAAAATTGTGCAAAAGATACATTAATACTAAAAATTATAATAGCTAATAATGTGAAGAAATTTTTCATATTGTAAATTTTACTTAAAGCTACAAACAAAATCGGTTATTTGTAAATGATTTAGTATTCATTTTGTAAACAAACAAATATTGCCCGTTATACATAGATTAATTTTAGCTATTTTTACCGTTCACATTTTTTAAAATATGCCCACAGTAAACGAACAGATAGAGCAACTTTTTAAACAATATAGTTGCGATAATATTACGAGTATTGATAAACTTCCACAAAGCGGAGGCGATAGAATTTATTTTAGACTAAATACAAACCTCCATGAAAGTTTTATAGTTACATATAGCAACAACTTAAAAGAAAATGAAACGTTTCTTTATTTTACCAATCATTTTAAAAATGCTGGAGCACCTGTACCAACAGTATTTATAGTAAATGAAGAAAAGAATATTTACATCCAAGAAGATTTTGGTAACACATCTTTGTTAGATACATTAGAAACCAATGGCCCAAAAGAAAATGTAAAAGACCTTTATAAAAAAACATTAAAGGCGCTTGCTCATTTGCAAATAAACGGGGATAAAGATCTTGACTATACCAAATGCATTACCAGCAAAGAGTTTGGTAAGCAAGCTATATTAAGCGATTTTCTTTATTTTAAATATTATTTTTTAGACACTTTAAAAATACCTTACGATAAAGAAAAACTTGGAGATGATTTAGATGCATTGAGTACCTACTTAAACCATACGGATTATAAATATTTTTTATTTAGAGATTTTCAAAGCAGAAATGTGATGATAAAAAATGACGAACCATTTTTTATAGATTACCAAGGTGGCATGCACGGGGCTTTGCAATACGATGTGGCATCTATGTTGTGGCAAGCTAAGGCAGATTTGAGCGATGACTGGAAAAACGAATTGCTCCAATATTATTTAGATTGTGCTGAAGTGGAGTTAAATCAAACGATAGACAGGGCAAGATTTGTAAGCCAATACAATGGTTATGTACTCATTCGTTTATTGCAAGTATTAGGTGCGTATGGTTTTAGGGGGTTGTTTGAAAGAAAGGCACATTTTCTGACAAGCATTCCTTTGGCATTACGCAACTTAAAATGGTTTTTGCAAAATAATAAAATGGGCATTAGTGTACCCGAGTTTGAAAGAGTGCTAGAGCTTATAGTTGCAGATGATATTATTCATCGTTTTGAACCAATAAAAGCAACGGAAGAAACACCATTAGTTGTACAAATAAAAAGTTTCTCATTTTTAAAAAGCGGGTATCCAAAAAATGTAAGTAATAATGGTGGTGGTTTTGTATTTGATTGTAGAGGAATACTAAATCCAGGTAGAATAGAGCAACATAAAACCGAGACTGGTAGGGACAAACCTGTGCAGGATTATCTTACAGAACGAACAAGAATGGACGAATTTTTAGCTGGTGTTTTTAGCACAGTAGATATTTCGGTAGAAGATTATATTAAAAGAAATTTTGAAATATTGGAAGTGAATTTTGGGTGCACAGGCGGGCAACACAGAAGTGTGTATGCTGCGGATGCTTTGGCAAGACATTTGAAAAATAAATATGCAGTGAAGGTAATGGTGAAACATGTGGAGCAGAATTTTGAAGAATAGTTTTGTTGCCACGAATATCACTAATTACCACAAATGTATTTTATTAGTGCACATTCGTGTTATTCGTGGCAAGATATTTTATTGCGAATCAATAAATAAAAAAACGAAGTTTTTCCTTTGTGTCACTGCTTGCTAGCAGGCAGGTTTGAGCCTTCGTGGCAATAACAGTTTTTATTGCGAAGCCATGAAAACATATCTTAAAGTAAAACAGTATTAATAAATGAAAGCAATGATACTTGCAGCAGGGCTTGGCACACGGCTAAAACCCTTTACAGAAAAACACCCCAAAGCATTGTTTCCAATAAAAGGTAAAACATTGCTGCAAAGAAATATCGAATACCTACAAGCGTTTGGGTTTGATAATGTAATTGTAAATGTGCATCATTTTGCCGATCAAATTATACATGAAATTAAAAACAACAATGGTTGGGGAAGCAATGTGGCAATAAGCGACGAAACAAATGAAGTGTTAGAAACTGGTGGAGGCTTAAAAAAAGCATCAGACTTTTTTATAGATGGCGATGATCCTTTCGTGTTGATGAATGCCGATATGCTTACAGATTTAGACCTAAAAGAAATGCTTGCTCAGCATAAAGATAAAAACCCTATTGCAACGGTGGCAGTTACAAATAGACCAACAAGTCGTTATTTAGTTTTTGATGATAATAATATTTTGTGCGGATGGCTCAATGAAAAAACTGGTGAGCAAAAAGGGAACGCAGGAACAAAAAAAGCGTTCAGCGGTATCCATATTATTTCTCCAAAAATATTTTCATTAATTACGGAGGAGGGTAAATTTTCGATGATAGATTTATATTTGCGCTTAGCTACAACCCACACCATTATAGCATTTGACCATAGCGAAGGCAAATTGTTAGATGTAGGCAAGCCCGAAAGTAAAATAATTGCTGAAAAGTTGTTTCCTTAATTTCCTTCTATAGGTGCACCAAATGCTGGCGTTTTTTCTGGCTTTGGTTTAATCCCAAAATTATATTTTAATGCAATACCAACTCTTCTTGTGTCGCCATATTGAATCCCGTTGCCAATAAACTTTGGTACATCTACATTAAATGTAATTCTATTGGTAAGCAATAAATCATTTACCGAAAGAATAATGTTCATTTTCTTTTTTAAGATACTTTTATTGGCCGATAAATTTAGAGAACCAAAAGTTTTTGTTTCGAAGAAATTAAAAACGCCATTAATTCGCATAAAACCTTGCAAACTCAAGTTAAGTGTTGGTGTGGCTTTATAACTATGAAACATAAAAATGTTCCAACTAGCTCTTTTATATTTAAATATTTCTCCGTTATAAATTCCATTATAATTTATAATATTCATTTGCGTACCGGCATAAAAGAAATATTTTTTTCCTGGAGGAATACCAGCTACCAAGCGCATATATACTTCTTTGTTTTTACCTAGGTTATCCCACGTACGAAATAATGTATCGCCCCTTGCGTTTGTAAGTGTAGTGAAAATATCTTGAATATCATTTAAACCAACAGCAAACACTGGAAACTCATTTGCATTTATATTAAATTCATAATTGTTTGTAATCTGCGGTCGTAAACTCGAGTTGCCTACATCGTATGTATATTGATCTACAAATTTTGGGAAAGGGTTTAGCGCTTCGTAAAAAGGACGGGTTATGCTCCTCCGAAAGATTAAATTACCCGTAAGTTTAAAGCCAATAACCTTGCCTAAGCCATGGCGTAGATAAATATATGGGAATAAGTCTGTACGTTTTATTTTGAAACTCGTAGCTGTAGGCACAATTTGATTACCTACGATATCTGTATGCTCTAATCTAAGACCTGGTTTAATGGTAAGGCCACTAAAGGTTTTTGAAACTTGCAGATAAACGGCAGCAATACTTTCTTTATACTTAAAAGCATTTGTTTGAAAGCTGTTTACAAATTTACCAGTACTGCTATCTCCAAAATAGAGTGCATTGTTATTGCTTGCACTGTAATTTATTTTGGCACCAGCTTCTACAGTAATTTTATTTTTCGTTTTTAAAACAAGATCACTTTTAAAAGCAAGTATGTTTTTCTTGTTTAAAATAATGCCATCACCAAACAGCGTATTTTTTCGTGGAATTATACTTATGTTATCGTACAACTGCCCGTTGTCATTTTTGTAATAACTATAATCTAGTGAGTTTGTCCATTCGCTACCAAGGCTATCTATTTTATATTTAGTAGAAAAAGTATTGCCTAAAAAATAAGTAGGACCAACATTGCTTATCAATGAAATATTTTCACCAACTTGGGCTTGGCGATTGAGGGTTAAAAAATCTATATCATTGCGCACATTGCTTCTGTTATTATTAGCCGTAAAACGAGTATCCAATGCAATATTCCATTTTTTGTTTATAGCATAATCAAACCCTCCACTAGCATAATTGGTAGTAGCTTTATATTTTGTAAAAGATTGTTGTACACGAAGTGCATTGGCAGACAGAAATGGTTGTTCCGAATCTAGCACAAAAAAACTTTCTCTGTTAGTGAAGTTGTACGAAGCATAAGTATTTAATTTATTTATACTTTTGGTTACACTAAACCCAATCGTTTCCGTTGCATATACACCTTGAAAATAAGAAGCATCCACACTTCCATTGGTACCAAGCTTCACTCCTTTTTTTAAAACAATATTTACAATACCACCACTACTAGCTGCATCAAACTTTGCAGATGGGCTACGAAGTATTTCTATTTTAGAAACACTATTGGCTGGTAAACTTTTTAAGAGAGAAGAAATATCAGCTGCACTTAGTTTTAACTCTCTACCATTAATATAAATAGTAGCAGGCGTAGCACTGTTTAAATATACATTGCCATCTTGATCTACAATAGCACCTGGTGTTTTTTCTAAAACTTCCAAAGCATTGGTACTGCTGTTGGCCAATGGTTCAGCATCTACAATTGTTTTATCGTCTTCTTGTTTTATTAATGGTTTTGTGGTAGAGCTTGTAACCACCACGGCATCTAAGTTTTTAGATTTTGTGGTAGTGGCAATATTTATTGTGGTATCATTATCGCCTATTTGTATTTTTTGAAAAACCATATTTATACCAATAGCAGTAATTCGTAAAAGATAAGTATTGTTTTTACTTACAGAAAAAAACACATTGGGTTTTAATGTTTTTACAGCTATGATAGAGCTATCGTTGTAGTTCAAAATCTGTGCAGTTGCATTTTGCACAACCTCACTCTTTTCATTTTTTACAACAATACCAAGTTTTATATTTTGCGCAATGGCGTTATAGGAAACAAATGCTACAATTACCGAAGCTATTAATTTTAATCTCACATAATCTTTTTAATATAATAGATAGACACAAAGATAACAAAATTCGTTGCCTCATGTTTGAGAAATAATATTTTACAGTAATTTCCGCAGCGCATCAGTAAAACTACGTACAATCAATTTTTGGTATCAAACAATTCTTTTTTATCTACCACTTTTACTTGCTTACCATTCTTTAATGTTTTGCTTACAACATCGTAAGGTCCTGTTATTACTTCTTCGCCTTCTTTTAAGCCAATAATAATTTCTATATTATTTATATCTTGTATGCCAGTTTTTACAGGCACTTTTTTTACTTTGTTGTCTTTGTCTTTTACAAATACCACTACTTCTATATCATCTTCTAAAGCACTTGTATTTTGGTTAGCATCTGCTTCTTCATCATCGCTATTTTTACTTTTATCCATCTTTGTATCTGTACTGTCATTTTTATCTCTAGTGGTTACCGCATTTATTGGTACGCTTACTACATTGCTGTGGGTATTAGTTTGTATATCTGCATTGGCACTCATACCTGGGCGAAATGGAAAAGTCCCTTTACCTAACAAATCGGCATAACTTTCTTTGATGATACGAATGTAAACTTTGTATTGTGTAACATCGCTTGTAGCACCACCAAGCTGGTTAGATGCGCCATTGTTACTGCTGGCTATTTGCGTAACCAATCCTTTAAATTTCTTTTCGCTATAAGCATCCACACTTACAATGGCGCTATCGCCAAGTTTTACTTTTGGCACATCGTTTTCACCAACATCTACCCTTATTTCTATTTTATCCATATCTGCAATACGCAACATTTCTGTACCCACATTAAAACTATTGCCCGCTACTTTTTCTCCCTTCTTTACATTTAATAAACTTACAACGCCATTCATTGGCGCTATGATAGCTGTTCTACCAAGGTCGGTATTGGCTTTTTGTAAACTTGCTTGCGCTGTTTGCACATTTGCTCTAGCGCTTTGTACACTTGCTTTTACGCCATTTATACTTTGCACAGCAGCGTTATAATTTGCCTTGGCTGTTTTAAAATTTGCTTCTGCTACATTAAACTCTGCAGCACTTATTACTTTATCGTTGTACAATTGTTTTTGCATATTGTATGTTCGTTCAGCTTGCTCCTGTTGTGCTTGCAATGCACCCAATGCTGCTTGTGAGTTATTTACCTGTGCTTGCTGCACACCTACCTGCGCTTGGCTCTGCGCCACACCGCTTGCCGCCTGGCTGCGTTGTATGTTGTATGCATCTGCGTATATACGTGCGAGTATTTGCCCTTTTTTTACCGTGTCGCCTTCTTGCACCGTAAGCTCTGTAATTTCGCCACTAATATCGGGGCTTACTTTTACTTCTATTTCTGGATATACTTTTCCGCTAGCATTTACAATTTCGGTAATGTTGCGTTTCTGTGCTTTTTCGGCAGTTACTTTTAAACCTTCTTCTTTGCCAAACACACCTGCTTTTGAAAGTACAATTAACCCAACAACTAATATTGCTAAGCCAATTAAAATCCATTTTGTTTTTTTATTCATAATACAGTATTGAGTATTGAGTACTTAGTATTGAGACTTGTCTCTAATACTTTTTAGTTTATAATAGTATTTAATATTTAGTTTTAAGATTAGTTTATAATACTTTTTAGTTTATTTGTTTTATCAAAAATTTATTTATCCAAGCTATTTAAAATTTATTTCCACCCATGAGACCCCCAGTCTAAATACTCAATACTAAGTACTCAGTACTACAAGCGAAGCCCCATCCCCTTATAAAACTCCAGCACTTTCATTTTAAACACATAGTCAAATTGATTTTGTGTGTATTGAAGTTTTGCCCTAAGTAAATTATTTTGTGTTGTTATTAAATCAAAAGTGCTAAGCATACCCACATTAAAACGCTTGCTGGCATAGGTTAAATTTAGTTCGCTTATGTCGATGGTTTTTTTGCTGGCATTAAATTTTTCGTACGCTATCAATGCACTATTATAGGCTTGATAAATATCTTGCTTTAGTTTTTGGTTGTCTTGTTCTTTTTGTAAAGTGATTGTTTGAATGTTTAGTTTGCTTCTTGCATAATTGCTTTTTGCATTACCTCCATTAAAAATCGGCACTCTTAAACTTACCCCTATCGATTTTTGAAGATTATTTTCTATTTGTCCAAAGAAGTTGCCAGTTTTATTATATTCTCCATTTTTCACAAAAGAAAAATCGGGTTGTAAAACATTGTATTGAACCCCACCACCAGCATCAGCTATTAAGCCACTAAATTTATAACCATTAAACACAGGGGATATAGCCGCAGTTCTCGAAGCTATGTAAGAAGTACCCAAACTTCCAAATGCACTCAATGTAGGATACATTCCCGCTTTAGCTACCGCCACATTTTTTTCTGCGGCTTTCATTTTAAAATCATTAAAACGTTGTTGTGGTAAGTTTTTTACAGCTAAATCATACACAAACTCTGGTTGTAAAGAGGCAATAGATTCTACAGGTATTTTATCAACTGGCGGTGTCTCTACTTCAAAAGGGGCTCCGGCATCTATGTTTAAATAAGATTTTAAAGTAAGCAATGCAAGCGTAGTATTGCCTTTTGCCGAAATATAGTTTACACTATCCTGTGCTAGTTGTGCTTCTAGCTGTGTGGCATTAAGCTCGGGCAGTGCGCCTGCATTTACTTGCTTGCGGGTGTTGGTAAGTTGGTCTTGTGTTTGTTTTATTTGTATAGCCGTTATATCTTCTTGCGCTTTGCTCAATAATATTTGCAAGTACGCATTGGCAGCAGTAAGTGCAATATCGTTTTTTATTTTTTCTGTAGCAGCACCAGCGGCTTTTAGCTCCCATGCATTGGCAGCAATGGTATTTTTTTTGCTATAAAAATTAAAAATATCGGCACTGGTTTGCAACTGAAAACCTGCATTTAAATAGGTTTGTGTAATACGGCTAAACGTAGTTGGATCTTGGTTGTTGCCCGAGTTTAAACCTGTACTTGTACTAAAATTTGCATTGGGGTATTGCGATAATTTGCTTTGATTGTAATTGATAGCGGCTACTTTAGCTTGTACATCGGTAAGCTTTACGTTTATATTATTGGCCATAGCATGGTCAACAATGGTTTTGAGGTTCCATTTTTGTTGGGCTTGGCTGCTACTTGCAAGCGCAATAATAAAGCTATAGGTTAATAAAATTCGCATACACAAAAATATTGTTTGTATGCTAATATAGTAAAGGATTTTTTATAAACGGAAAAGATTAAGGATAAAAAACGGCGATAAGGAGATTTTGAAATATTTGCAAATGTCGAACATAGAGCAGATTCTGGCATGTGTTTATACTGTTTTCAATACGAATACTTATTGTTGATGCGTAATTTGTTTAAAAATTTGCGTAAGGCTATTTAACCAACCTTCGTTATGCTCTATAAAAATAGATTGTGCATGCATGGTATCTGTAAAATTATACGAACCCACCAACGTGAATAAACCAGTATAGTCGTTTCCTTTACGTCTTATCATAAATTGAAAAGGCAAATTGGTAATATCAAATACTTTTACTGTTTTATGCTGCTTCATTTTGTTAATAATGGCATGGTGTTTTTGTAAATGCTGTTGTAGGGCTGCAGCGTCAACATTTAATTGATAATGCTGCGCCAGCGGTTTTAAATATTGGTTTAGCAATTCATTATCATCTACATTGGGTTGTGTGCTCAATGTTGCAATGTGTAAATTTTTTACATGCTTTGCACAGGTAACCAAGTTTGTTTGAATATTGGTTGTGTAATGTTTTAACAATGCTTTGTTTTCGGTGGTTTGTGGTATAAGGTCACCTTTACAAACGGTATCCCACAATACAAACAATTCATCTGCATACTCACTCTCTTGTAAAAAAAATTCTGTAATGCTAAGCAATTGCTCCAAACCTATAATGGTTTTTTGCGTGCTATCTGCTATGTTTCTAGTAAGCTTATTGGTTTCTGCATTTATAATGGCCGTTTGCGATAATAGCGCATCCAATCTATTAATCACCACTTCAGATTGTTGGCTACTCAATATACCATCATACGCAATTCTAATAGCAAAAAAATAAGAATAGGTACTAGCAAAACTACCTACCACGCCTACGAGTGTAATGGCTACAAGACTTATCCACTCCACAGGGTCGTTCCAATTAATATCTTTTTTAAAAAAGATATATGCCACTATTATTAATGTGCAAGTGATGCAAGTAGAAATCCAAAATTTGCGTTCCCAAATTTTAGCTTGTTTTTTAAAATTTTCTATGGTCATTTTTTCGGTATTCGAGTTGTTGTGCGAAATAGTATCAATTTGATGATGTGTCATCATGCAATTTGATATGAACAAAACTACTAATTATCTTGCATAGACAATATTTTTGGAAATTTATTAGAAATAAGAAAAAGTAGGATAACTGCTTAACTTTTTATTGATAAGGATAAAAATTCGGTTAAAGAAAAATGGAAATATTTGTAAAGTATGAACAGGGTGTAGATGCTTTGGTAAATGAATAGTGGTTTCAAATAGCGACATTACTATTTTGCATAAAATATCGTAGTGTTTATCTTTGAGTATGCATTTGTTTGCTCAAAATCCATATTTGACACACAAAAGATTAATTTGTCCTATACGACTCAAAATATTTTCTACACATTCTTCGGTTTTAGTTTTGTTTTATCAAGATAGGCTTGCAATTGTTCAAAACTCATACCTTTTATGTCTTTTGAAATTTTATCTTTAATTTCTCGAAAAGTTTTAACTGTGTCAAAATCTTTTACAATTTTAGTCTTCGTTTCCATTGTTTACGATTTCTTTTGGTGAATGAATTTCTAAAGTTGGATAACCCAAACGCAGGTTTATTGAGTTGTATCCTCGAATTCTATAAATATTTACAATGTGTTTAAAATTCCAACTTACAAGCATATCTACCTTGCTCAAAGTTGCAGTTGCAATATGGATGCAATCATCTAAACTTGTTTCTCCAACTACCTTTTCATCTACATAAGTTTGTGCAAGTTTAAGTCCCTCGGCTGTCACAAACACTTTTTCTTTACATTCATCTTTTATAGACTCAAAGAATCTTCTAACTTTTTCAGGCGCATTTGTCAATTCTGATTCTGTCAAATTTGAATAAACACATTTAATTAGCCCCAAGTTTACTTTTTCAAATAGTAATGCAGTTTCATCTTCAAATTCAACATCAAATAGTCCGCCAAAAACTGATGTGTCAAAATAAAAGCGTTGTTCCATATTTCAAAGTTAAAGTTTTTGTGATAATTCTCAGAAAATGGGTGTTATTTATGCTAACCCTCATAATTGTAAGCAAATATATTTGATAGGTAATCCAACTAACCTACTTTTTATCGATAAGTATAAAAAACTCAGAAAGGGATATTTTGAAATATTTACAAATGGCGGCTAGGGTGCTAATACTGGGATTGCTTTTAGCAGATTCTATACGTCCAATATTAAGACCAGTATCATAAAAAACCTCCAGCTGGGTTAACCCTTCCTGCTCTCTTAGTTTTTTTAAAGCGACTGCAATTTTTTTAATTAATATGGTATCTTTTACTTGCCCCATTTTACAGTTAGCAAGAACGAACAAAATATTTTTTTTGTAAACACGAATATGTGTTTATCTTTAATTTGATATTATAGCGAATTACAATTGCAAAATATTATGGCAGTAAAAAACTTTAGAACGAATTTGAAAAACTATTTGAGAGAAATACGGCTGAAGAAACTACTTTTTTGTAGGGTTTGTAACAAATGCCTGTAGGTAAAACACTACATTTTGTATGAAAAAATAAAAATAATTTACATCAATAAAATTAAATTTAAAAATATTATAACAATTCATTTTGAAAAACTAAATATATTTTACACTGACATGTAAATTTTTTATAAAAATATTTACATAAGAATAACTCCCCGCAAATATTTATACATTTTATTGGCCCCCACCCTTAAAATGTGTATGTACTAATATCGGTTACTTTATTAAAACCAAAACTAGCTAAATGGATTATCAAACGTACTCAAAAAAGATGGGGCTTGTGCAACACTACATAGAAAACAAATGGGCAAACACACCCGATGCAATAGCAGAAAAATTAGGTGTACACAGAAGAACTGTTTTACGAATGATAAACCACCTTAAAGAAGCAGGAATAGAAATAGAGTATTGCAAAAAAGATAAAGCATATAAAATTTTGTAAAATAAATTTGAGTGCCATTTTTTGGCACTCAGTACTTTTAGCTTTACATTTTAATTATTCAGTAGCTACGAATTGCGGGATGTTACACCTTAATTGACCCCAAAGAAAAATACAAAAAAGGTAGAGATATTCTGCATATCTTTAAAAGGCAGATAGGCTACTTTTTATGCCGAGGCCGAAATGCGAGGCAATTAACAATTTAAATTAAATAAAAATGAGCAAGCAATTGAAAAAATTTGAAAGATTAGTTGAGGTTAAAGGTATGTTGTCCATTGAAGAAATGAAAAAAATCAATGGAGGTCTAAAAGCAGCTGGTGGTACTACATGGGCTACTGTTTATTCAGGTGGGCCTAAGAATGGAACTGTAGCTGTTGATGATGCTAATGATAACTGATTAATGGTAAAATAGTGTTTTCTTAACAAGGCGAATAAGTATTTGCCTTGTTAAGAATTTTATTTCTTTCAAATTATGAAAGGAATTCAAATATCTTTTCTATTAAACCCACTTGTTTTAAATATGATTTTGATTTTATCCTCGGCGGGTGATTTAGAAACTGATAATATTTGCGGTTGCTTAAAGCAAAAAAAAATTGAGTATTTAAGAATAAATGATACCGATTTTTTATTAGGAAGAATGTCTATTGAACTTTCTAATGATGGATTTATGTTTTTATTTAATAATGAATTAATCGTTATTGAGAAAGCTACGTGTATATGGATACGAAAAAGGGGCTTTTTTCAAGATAATCCATTATTAGTAAAGTTTAATAAAATAGAAATATCTGATATAAGGTCATTTATGAAAAGAGAATTTGAAACAATCCATAACTTTCTAATTGGATTTTTTGATCAAAAGTTGTTTTTTAATGATAAATCATTATTAAATATAAATAAGCTCACTATTTTAAGATATGCAAAAGAGGAAGGGTTAAATATCCCTTCAACATTTCTAACGACGAAAAAAGAAGAATTGAATGCTTTTCAAAAAAAAGGCAATTTTAATAAATTACTCATTAAACCGATTTCAAATAATATAGGACTCCAATACAATGATGAAAACTGTATTACACCTAATTTTTTGTTAGAAACAAAAGAAAAGGCTTACATGCCGGATTCTTTTTTTATTTCACAGTTTCAAAACTATATTGGTAAGCAAATTGAAATAAGGGCATTCTATTTAGATGAAAACATCTATGCAATGGCCATTTTTTCTCAGCAAGATGAGAAGACAAAAATTGACTTTCGGAATTATAATCTTGAAAATCCAAATAGAACTGCTGCTTTTAAATTACCTAAAGAGCTAACAAGGAAGTTAACTTCGCTAATGAAAAAAATAAATGCTAATGCAGGTTCAATAGATTTAATATTGTCGCCTGATAATAAATATTATTTTTTGGAAATTAATCCCTTTGGAATATTTTCTATGATTGAAGATGTTTGTAATTATGGATTATATGAATTAGTCGCAGACTCATTAATAAATCATAGTGATCATGTTAAAAAAAATAATAAATAAGCACTTTAATGAAGGTTGTCTACCAATTATATTTTTAAAATGTAAAATTACTAAAAATGATAATAATTGGAATGAATCTAAATTACTTCCTATGAGTACAAAGTATTACAATACTGACCTATTGCGTACAAGTCCATTTTATAAAAATATTGCACCGAATTTTTCTAACTCTACAATAGATGAAAAACCAAATAAAATTGAAGAATAGATATACTTACTTTTATTTACATCAAGCTTGCGTACCTGTATTAGGAAATAAGCAGGCAATAATAATTGATACCCAAAGGAATGACTTTATTATTTCGCCACTTTATATTGCGGAAAAATTATTCAAATGTAAAAATAATGCTTTAGATATTGAATTTATAGAAGAAGAGTTTTTAGAATATTTGAATGAGCTTGTGTATCTTGAATATGGCTTCTACACAAATTGCACCCTTAATTTACTACCCGTTAAAGAAAATTTTTTTTCTATAAATTCAATATCTAATTCAATTATTGATTTTGCCAAAAAATCAAATTATGATTGGAGAATATTTTTAAATTTTCTTGATATAAATGGCTGTAGTTCAATAATGATCAGAATATTTGATTCCATAGATTTTGAAAAACTTGAATTAATATTATTGCGTCTCAATAACTCTTCAGTAAGATCTATCGATATTTCGATTAACTATTTTAATTCTGCAAATAAATATATTGAAAACGACTTATGTAAATATGCCAAAATTAATAAAATCATAATTTATAATTCTCCAATCTCAAAAGTAAACTCAAATAGTTGCGTAAATATTATATATTTAAAGCAACAATTAGTAGATGAAACTCATTGCGGCTTTGTAGACCCAATTTTTTTTACAAATGATTATAAGTTTATCAACGAAAGTAAATTAGTAAATAATTGTTTATACAAAAAAATCAGTATTGATAAAAATGGGAAAGTGAAAACATGCCCAGCCTCTAGCAATACTATTTGTGATGTTAAAGATATCGAAAAGACCGATGTTCTATTTGCAATTAGCAAACTTCCTGAAACCACTATAACTAAAGACAATATTGAGGTGTGTAGGGATTGTGAATATAGATATATATGCCATGATTGCAGGGTGTTTACACAAAAAAATAATTTATTCTCTAAACCTTCAAAATGTACATATGACCCCTATTCGTGTATTTGGACTTAGTGTTCTTATTTTCTTCTTAATATCATGCCAAACTATTAAAAAATCTGAAATATGTCAACAGAATCGATTTTTTTATTCAAATTACCAACCTCAGTTTCACTATAAAAACGACAGCTTAAAATTAGGTACTATATTTTATCATTTTACTAGTGTTGAAGATAAAACAAATACGCAATCATATAAATTAAATGCGCAGCAGTTTGT
Organism: Ferruginibacter sp.; assembly: GCA_043729825.1. Classification (GTDB taxonomy): domain Bacteria; phylum Bacteroidota; class Bacteroidia; order Chitinophagales; family Chitinophagaceae; genus Ferruginibacter. Next base: position 49,122 of record JAYTLA010000004.1, on the reverse strand, counting down.
TCCATTTAAAAGAAAAGAACTTTCGCTTATCGGCTACTTTGAAGATTACACTTATAAAAAATACCCATTCGGTATTGTTTTTTATCAAGTCCGTAGAAATATTATAAAAAACTCACAAAAAAAATGGGTATCATACACTTCACCTAATTCTAAAATTGAAACACAATATTTTGATACAATTTTTAAAAATAAAAATATTTTTAGCCGAACTTTTGTTTTCCAGTTAAACACCAATTCAGTTGCACTTCAAATTTTTGGCAAGGCTGAAAATGCCAATTATAAAAACTATAGTTATGAATTAATCGATTCTCTGCATATTGGAAAAGAATATGAAAAAGTTTATAACAATAGTTTATTTGATACTGCAATGGCTATTTTAAAAACAGAAGATAGTTTACCGTGTTATTTTTATTTCAAAGAACTATACGAAAAAAATAATAGTTATTACAAATCTCCAGAAGACCCCGAAAAATTTATTAGAGCCAATATGTTGAGATATGCATATAGTTTTTATCATCAATTAGATAAAATAAGCCAATACCAGATCGAATTTCAACATCAAGAGCATACAAACCTTACAGCATCCCCATTGCAAAGCACTATAAAAAAAAGCATAAGCAAAAAGATTCTGAATTCTATAGCTTCTTTAATTAATAATAACGAGGAAGACTCAAAAAAAATGTTTTCAGATATCAAAGATGCTTCAGTTGTAATAATCAACGAAAACCATAACGATTGGCGCCATCGGTATCACACCACAAGTTTATTAGATACGTTATATAAGTTAGGATATCATTCAATTGGAATAGAAGCTATATTTAATAATGATTCGATTGAATTTAAAAAATATCCATCTTTAAATACAGGATTTTATACCCTGGAGCCAGCAATGGCGAATTTGATAAGAAAAGTAAAAACTGACAAATGGAATTTATTTTCTTATGATTATGATAAGGATAAATACGATACCATTTCTAAAAAATATCCAACTATATCTGGACGTGAATGGAGTGAAGCAATTCACATAATGGATTTTATTAAAAATCATCCGAATGAAAAAGTGCTAATTCATTGTGGCTTTAGTCATTTATTTGAAAATAATTCGCAAAATGGCAAAATGTGGTTGGCAGAAATATTAAAGAAATTTTGGAATGTGAATCCGGTTACAATAGACCAATTTTATTTTGATGATATAGAAGTAAAAGATATGCCTATTAATAAAGAATCTTCTCCCTTTGTCTATTATTCAAAACAAAGATTTTTACCGTATGAGATGTCAAAATTTAACCAAGCAGATTATTACAGTATAACAAACATCGCATATGACGATTACTGTACAAATGAGTCATACAATGCTCGTGGAATCTCAATACCTTTAAAATCTATACTTGATAGTTTAAATTGTAGGGCAGATTGTAGTGTTGAAATCTATCCGCTAAAGGAAGTTGAGGATAAAAATTTCTTGCCATGCTATTTATATTGGTACTCCCATATAAGTAAAGAGGCGCCGAAAAATATTTTCTTGCCAACAGGAAGTTATATTTTGTGCATAAGATCAATTAGGAATCACATTTTATTATCAAGAAAATTTTAATTTGGTTCTTTAAAATGAAAAAAAAAATCCCACTATATAAACAGTTAGACCAAATGGATTGCGGTCCAATTTGTTTAAAAATGGTATCAAAATATTATGGAAAAGTGCTTGGAATTAATAACCTTCGTAACCAAAGTTTGTATAGCAAAGATGGCGTATCATTATTAGGTATAAGCAAAGCCGCAGATAAAATTGGTTTTAAAACATTGGCTGTAAAATTTGACATTGAAACAGTTATAATCGAAGCCCCACTTCCCTGCATCCTCCATTGGAACCAAAACCATTTTGTGGTCTTATTTAAAGCAACTAAAAGAAGTTTTACTATTGCCGACCCAGCTAAAGGCATCATAAAATTATCTAAAAAAGAATTTGAGCAAAATTGGATAAACGATAAAGAACAAAACAAAGGTATTGCTCTTTTATTAGAACCAACACAAACATTTTACGAACAAGAAAATGAAAAAAACAATGGAATCGGTTGGGGTTTGCTTTTAAAATATACTTTCAAATACAAAGCTCAAATTGTACAACTATTTTTAGGGCTACTAATTGGTAGTTTATTACAATTAATATTTCCATTCCTTACACAAAGCATTGTTGATACAGGTATCAATACGCATAACCTAAATTTTATTCAATTAATTTTAATAGCACAGTTTGTTTTATTTTTTGCACGTACGGCTGTAGAATTTATTCGCAGCAAAATATTACTCTTTGTGAGCACTCATATTAATTTAAGCATTCTTTCCGATTTTTGGATAAAGCTCATGCGCCTGCCGTTAAATTTTTTCGATACCAAACAAACAGGTGATATTTTACAGCGCATAAATGACCATAAAAAAATTGAAAGTTTTATAACAGGCACAGCTATTCAAACAATATTTTCTGTATTTAATTTAATTACCTTCTCTATCGTTTTATTATATTTTAACGCAAATATATTTTTCATTTTTGCTATTGGTAGTTGTTTGTATTTTTTATGGATACGCATTTTTTTAAAATATCGCCGCCAATTAAATTACAAACAGTTTGCAGTGGCCGCAAGAGAAAACGCTGCTACAATGCAGCTCATACAAGGCATGCAAGAAATAAAATTAAACAATGCTGAACACCTCAAACGTTGGGAGTGGGAGGGATTACAAGCATCCCTTTTTAAATTAAATTTTAAATCGCTTTCTTTAAATCAATACCAACAAGCAGGGGCATTTTTTATAAATGAAGGAAAAAATATTTTAATCACCTACATCGTAGCAACGCTAGTATTAGATGGGCATTTAACGCTTGGTAGTATGCTTGCCATACAATATATCATTGGGCAGTTAAACAGTCCCGTAGAGCAATTGATACAATTTACGCAACAGGCACAAGATGCAAAAATTAGTTTGGAACGTTTAAACGAAATACACCAATTAGACGATGAAGAACCGCAATCCCTCTCCTCAGGAGAGGGGCTTGGGGTGAGGTTATCGGATAATCATAGCATACAATTAAACAATTTAAAATTTACTTATGCAGGTGCGGGTAATGAACCAGTTTTAAAAAATATAAATACTATTTTTCCAAGTGGCAAAGTAACTGCTATTGTAGGTATGAGTGGGAGTGGCAAAACAACTATTTTAAAACTCATTCAAAAATTTTATGAAAATTATGAAGGAGATATTAAAATTGGGGATTCAAGTTTAAAATACGTCAGTCCATACTGTTGGCGTAGCATTACAGGTAGTGTAATGCAAGATGGTTTTATATTTAGCGATAGCATAGAAAAAAATATTGCCGTAGGAGATGAAAACCCAGATTATAAAAAATTAATACACGCTTGTAAAGTAGCTAACATATTATCTTTTGTAGAAAGCATGCCTCTTGGCTTTAATACAAAAATAGGCGCAGAGGGCAATGGTATTAGTGCAGGACAAAAGCAACGATTATTAATTGCTAGGGCGGTATATAAAGATCCACAGTTTTTATTTTTTGACGAAGCCACCAATGCCCTTGATGCCAATAACGAAAAGGCAATTATGGAAAACCTACAAACGTTTTTTGAAGGTAGAACTGTAATAGTTGTGGCACATAGATTAAGTACGGTAAAAGATGCAGATAAAATTATTGTGTTAGAAAGCGGAGAAATAATAGAAGAGGGCAACCATGAAGAATTAGCGTCTAAAAAAGGGAAGTATTATGAACTTGTAAAAAACCAATTAGAATTAGGAAATTAATATGCCAGAAGAGAATTTTAAATTAAACGAAATCAATTCTCCCCCTTCGGGGGAGTTAGAGGGGGCTGTAAGGCGTTCTCAACGTTCTGAAATGGTACAAGAAATTGTATCAAACAAACCGAGCTTTCTTGTACGTTATGGCATTGTATTTTTTCTTAGTATTCTTATTTTATTAATAACTGCCTGCTGGTTTATTCAATACCCAGATAGCATAAACACCAAAGCAAAATTAACTTCTATAAACGCACCCAAAGAAGTAATAACAAAAACAACTGGTAAACTCATAAAACTATTTGCAAAAGAAAACGAGCAAGCACAAGCAGGTAAAGTATTAGGATATATGGAGAGTAATGCTAAGCATGAAGAGGTATTGGCTATTTCTACAAATATAGATACAGCACAAAATTTATTGAGCAAAAATAAGATTGAACAAATATTTGGGTTCTTAAATAATAGCTACCAAAACTTAGGTGAGTTGCAATTATCTTATCAAGCATTTGAACAAACGTATAATACATTTCGCAATTATTTATCAGGCGGTTTTTATTTATCTAAAGTAAATATGCTTAATAAAGATTTGGTATTTCTACAAAAAATGCACAGTAATTTGTTACAGCAAAAAGGGTTAAATACAGAAGATCTAAACCTTTCGCAAAAAACGTTTAATGCCAATAAATCTTTAAATGACGAAAAGGTAATTTCTGACTTTGATTATAGAAATGAGAACAGTAAACTGATTGGTAAAAAATTATCACTGCCGCAAATAAGCTCTAGCATTATAAGCAACGAAGCACAACAAAACGAAAAGCTAAAAGAAATAGCAGAATTACAAAACAGTATTGCGCAGCAAAAAAGTATTTTTACACAAGCGCTCAATACATTTAAAAGCCAAATAGAAGATTGGAAGCAAAAATATTTATTAATAGCTCCAATTGATGGTAAAATAGCTTTCGCCACTTTTTTACAAGAAAATCAACAACTAAAGTCTAACCAAGTCATTTGCTATATCAATCCTGAAAACACGGAATACTACGCAGAAATTTACATACCTCAAACAAATTTTGGTAAAGTAAAAACGGGGCAAGAAGTATTGTTGAAATTTCCTTCATATCCATTTCAAGAGTATGGCAGTGTAAATGGAAAAATAGATTTTATAAGCAATATAAATACCGATAGCGGTTATGTAGCAAAAGTTATTTTGCCCAATGGGCTAAGCACAAGTTATAAAAAACAAGTGCAATTTAGAGATGGCTTGCAAGCACAAGGAGAAATAATAACACAAGACATGCGCTTGCTCGAACGTTTTTACTACAACATTGTAAAGCAAGTAAAAAAGTAAGTATTGCTTTTCAACAAATAAAATTCTTCAACCTAATAAAATCTGCATTATTAGATGGCGTAAACATGCCTTTAAAAACGGATGTTAGTGATTTGAGTAGTAGAGCACCTAAAGAACTGCTCTTTGCCTGAGTTTTCTTCATAGTAATTGATATTTGGACGTTAAAATTATTTATTATTTTCAATACTTTATATAGTGTATTGTACAGTATTGTTGTAGTAAAAACTTAACCCTTTTGTAGTGCTTTGCTAGTTAGTAAACTGTAATACGCTGTATATAAAACAAGTATCTCTTATTTATAACGTCAATTGTTTGGTATTATTATCTTGTCCGAAAAGTTTTTTTAGATAAATTCCTAATAGTAATACATTTATTTCTTTTTCTTTAAAGCATCAGCTATAAAAAAAATAACTATAAAAGCCATTAAAATACCCACGCCCAAAAGCCCAGTATAAGGCTTATCTACAAAAATAACTGTGGCCACAAAAGCATAGGTGAGCATAAAAACAATAGGCAATAATGGAAATAGTTTCATTTGATAAATACCCGTACCATTTAAATGAGCTGTGTTTTTGCGCAGTTTAAAAATGGCGGCGGCGGAAAGGATCATACCAAAGCAATCTAAAAAAATGGAGAAACTCATTATTTGGTCAAATGTTTCAGCTTTAAAAACTATTAAGATAGAGGCTATAGCCAAAAAGCTGAGTGATATAAATGGTACATTTTTATTTTTTGTTCTTTCGCCAAAAAATTTTGGTATAGCACCTTCATCACTCATGGCTTCTAGCACACGAGGCTCGCACATGAGTTGAGCATTTATATAGGCTAGCACACTTAGAAAAAGAAGAATTGAAACCAAATTGCCTGCTGTGTTTCCAAATAAATGACTCGCCATATCATCTGCAATAGCAGTAGAAGATTTAAGCGTTTGGAAACCTATAACTTTATAATAGGCATAATTTATAGAAAAGTATAAAATGATAATGATGAATAAACCATAAATTATACCTCTAGGAATATTTTTAGATGGGTCTTTTACTTCTTGACCAAAATTTATGGTTTGCTGATAACCACCGTAGGTAAAGCTTACAGCCACCAAAGCTATGCCAAATGCTTTTATATATTCTCGTAAAGTAGGGTTAGCAATAATTATAGCATTGCTAGCATGGCTCGTATCTGTATAAAAGAAAACAGGACTTATGAGTAATACAATAAAACAAATTTTTATAACCGTCAATATATTTTGTGTACGAGCACTCATTTTTAAACCAGCCAAATTCACAGCATATAAAATAAGAATAGAAATAATGGCAATAGCAATTTGTACATTTTTAATATTTGTAGCATGTGGCATCAATACTTTGGCTATATATTCTGCACCAATAATGGCTACACCAGCCACTGCCGATACATTGGACACCATTATAATGCAATTAATACCAAATGCAATGGAGGGATGATAAGCGTAAGAAAATATTTTGTAATAACCCCCTGTAATTGGGTAACGGCTACCAATTTCGGCAAATGTAAGTGACCCACAGATAGCCACAATACCACCAAAAACCCATGCTGCAAAAAAAACTGCTGGCGTTGGCGATGTAGCGGCAACATTTGCTGGTGTGCGAAAAATCCCCATGCCAATAACAAGCGTTACCATTATCATGGTAAAGTCGAACAGGTTTAGTTTTGGTTTTGGCATATTTTGAAGGTAAACAATTTATTAAATCCAAAAATGTTTTTTATTCACTTTGTGAATTTTGATAGCCACGAATAACACGAATTTTCACGAATATAAAACCATTAGTGAAAATTAGTGTTATTCGTGGCAAAATATTAAAATAGACCCAATTCAAGCTACTCAAAAATTATCATTCTATATTTGTAAAAAAAACATCATGTTTGACTTAGGGCATTTTGCTATAAAAGAAGTTATTACCATTTCGTTTACATTATTTGCTGTAATAGACATGCTGGGCAATGCGCCTGTACTTATTTCTTTAAAAGCAAAAATGGGAGGTAAAATAAATGGTTTACAAGCCACCATTGCATCGGGAGCATTAATGATGTTTTTTCTTTTTATAGGGCAACAGTTTTTGGATTTACTTGGGTTAAATGCCCAATCGTTTGCTGTGGCTGGTAGTATCGTTATTTTTATTATTGGTTTAGAAATGGTGCTTGGGTTAGATTTTTTTAAAGCAGAAAATGATGCAAAAAGTGGAAGTGTGGTGCCTATTGCTTTTCCGCTGATAGCAGGTAGCGGTACACTTACTACCATCATGTCGTTAAAAGCAAATTTTGAAGACATAAATATTTTGCTGGGTATTTTAATAAACTGTGTTATTATTTTTTTGGTGCTTGGCTCACTTAAATGGATAGAAAGAGCACTAGGGCCAAATGGTTTATTGGTAGTAAGAAAATTCTTTGGCGTAATTTTGTTGGCTATTGCTGTAAAAATATTTGGTACCAATGTGGTGAAGTTTGGGAAATGAGGTTAGTTGAAGGTTTAAGGGGTTTAAAAGGTTTAAAGGATTTGAAAGGTTTAAAGTTTAAAGTTCAAGGTTACTGGCCTCGTAGTACAATGGATAGTATAAGAGCCTCCGAAGCTCCAGATTCAGGTTCGATTCCTGACGAGGCCACAAAAAAACCAATTACATTTTTATCAATATATTTTATTAAAGAGGCAAAAAATATTAATCTACAAATTGCCTATCTCTATTTCAATATTTTTCATTCGTCATTATTTTTTTAGATTGCTAATTATATTCATTAATGCAATAGTATTATTTTGAATAGCTGTATAGTTTTTGTTTAGCATTAATTCTTTTGTGATTAATTTGCTACCAAAGCCAACACTACAAACACCTACTTTAAACCAGCCAGCAATATCTGTTTCATTTAATGCAACACCACCCGTTGCCAAAATATTTAATGTAGGAAAAAGTTCAAGCATATTACTTACAAAGCCTGTGCCTACTACATTGCATGGGTATAGCTTTATTATATTGCAATTATTGATTACTGCTTCATGTATTTCGGTGGGTGTAAGACAACCAGGAATCCATAAAACATTTTTTTGTTTTGCAGCATTACAAATAGCTATATCAAAAAATGGACTAATTAAAAAATCGGCACCTGCATCAATAAATTCATCTACATCTTTTGCAGAGTGAATGGTACCAACAGATAATAACAAATCGGGCATTTCACTATTTCTTATTTGCTGCAATTGTTTAAAATTGACTAAAGCATTTTTGCCACGATTAGTAAATTCTACTATACGAACGCCAGCAGCATACAATGCTTTTACGATATCAATACAAACTGAGGCGTCATCATTATAAAATAAAGGCATAAAACCTTGCCCTTTTAATTGCTGTAAAATTTCTTGTTCTTTATTCATTTTTTATAATTGTATTTTGTACTTCTTCAATACTTCTTTTTATACTTATCCTCTCTTTTTGAAGTTTGTAAAAGATGCTGTAGCTGCAAATTCTGCAATATCTTTTGAAGTAAAAATTATTTTTCAACTTCATATAACAAGTCTGCCTTAAAACAATAGCTACTAGCGAATGTAATGTTTGGTAGAAAAATTGAGTAAATTTCCTTTTTATTACGCCCAAGTAATATCCCCTGGGTTCAACGATGCTATAAAATTATCACCCACTTTTTGACCAGCTGCTAACATTCGTTTCATTTCTGCAATATCGAATGTGAGACCGCCCGGGCCACCACCCAAAGGGTTTTCGGGTCTAAACGAAAATAATTTTAAAGGTATTTTATCTTCAAAAGGATTATCTCTGCCTTTGACTCTAAAAAACTCATCTACTTGTGCAGCATCTATGCCACTGCGTTTTATTTTTCGTTTTACGGCATCAATATATTCCAATGCTTCGTTGTATTGTGTAGGAATTATTAAATCGTTTTTGCCCACATCTTCTGTAAAAATATCTATTGTTTGTTGTAGTATAGGAAAAATGGTTTTAAATTCAGTGTCCACTATTACCTTTTCGCCTGTAGATAATAGTATCGTAAAAATTTCTGTTGCGCCTGCATCTATAGCCATTTGTACACCTGCGTACTCCCGCACGCCACCATCTACAAATTGAAAATGTGGATTGCGCTCGCCTGGCACCTTTAAGTTTACCTTTATTGGAGGCATAAATACTGGTTGACATGCAGATGCCATTACTGCTTTTCTAAAATGATCTGCATCTATAATTTTTCGTACTTCATAATTATTAGAATTTTTCGGATTTTCTTCATTGGTAAAAACAACTAGCTCGCTTGTTTGCAAACACACTGTTGTAAGGTATATTTTTTTGCCAGATGCTATTAGCTTATTGTAATTTTCATTGCTATAAAATTTTTCAATTAAATCAAATAATGGGCTTGCATCAAAAATGGAATGTTCATCTAGCCTATCGCCGAGGTTGCTTTTGTTGATAATGTCATCGTTGGTTATAGATGTGTAGAGTTTTTCCAACAAAGCAAACTCTCCCATAGCAGCCAGTGGAGTTATGAGAGAGCCTGTACTCGTGCCCACATATGTATCAAAATGTAGGTTGGGAAATTCTCTTAATAATCTTTTTAAAACACCTACGGCAAATGCACCTTTGCTACCGCCGCCGCTTATTACTAATGCTCTGCTCATGGTAAATGGTTAAATACTTGAATTGCTAAATTGTTTAATTGTTGCCTGCTAACTGCCAATTGCCGATCTGCTCACTCATTAAATCTTTCCTTTGTTTTTTTCTTTTTACTTACTCTAATACCTAGCGATGTTTGTAACCACCAAGTTTTAAATTCGTAATCTCTATGTGCGGTAAGTGCTAAAACTATTTTGTTGAGCACATCAACATTTATGCCACCGCCAATTAATTTTTGCTTGCCCGTACCCCACAAATGTTCTGCACTAAGATTAATATTGGCAGCACCTCCAAACACAAGAGCGTTTATTGTTTTTAATTTTACAGCAGTATTTATTCCAAATTGTCCTTCTATAATTTTGCCACTATAAAATGCACCAGCCACTATACCTGCACGCAGCTTATGTTCTACTACCGTAAACTGTGGCACAAGTTGTACGCCACCTATATATAAATCGATACCGGCATTAAAATTGGTGACCATGCCATTGTGTAGTTTGGCATGCATTATAAATCCGTTGGGAAATTCGGTATCGCTTTGAGCAAAACTAGGTTGCACAAAAAAAATAAAGAAAAATAAATTTAATACAACAATGCTGTAGGAGCAGTTAGAAAATATCATATTAGCTTTTTTAGTGTGTATATACGACTTGGGAAAAAACGTAGGGATGATTTTTAAAAGAATTGGAATATACGTACAACAAAAATTGAACCATATTTTAAAAAAATTGAAATGGGTTTATTAAAGGGTATCTTTGTCGACATAATTTTTAACTGCTATCGTTGCCAATAATTAAGATGGTACAAATTTTTTGCAATAAAAAAGCCAACAAATAATGTTGGCTTTCGTAAAAAAAGTTTTATTAAAATTATTTCAAATTAAAAGAATTGGCAAGCTCTTTCAATTCTAACAAGTTTGTTACTTTAAGTTTTGTAAATATTCTTCCTTTGTGTGTACCAACAGTAGAAATGCCTAGGTTTAAATCTGCGGCAATAAGACTAATGGTTTTACCATTCAAAAGCATAGAAACAATTTCGAACTCACGAGCCGAAAGTGTGCTAAACGGATTTGTGTTTGCATTAGCAGAAGTTCCTTCAGCTAAAACAAAAAGCATTTCTTCGCTAATATATTTTTTGCCATTTACAACTTGGTCTATTGCTTTTTTTATTTCGTCTAATGGGGCGTCTTTGCTTATAAAACCCATAGCTCCAGCTTTTATAAAACGTAGGGCATAAATACTTTCGGCATTCATAGAAAAAACCAATACTTTAAGCAATGGAAAATTTTCTTTAAAATATTCCATTAAAGCAAAAGAATCTGTATTGGGCATTTGCACATCGAGCATTACAAAATCGTAATGATTTTCTTTTACAAAAGCCGTAGCACTATCGCCATCTTTGGCTTCGTGTATTTCCGAATCTTTGTAAATATTTGCCAATAAAAGTTTAATGCCCGACCTTACAACTACGTGGTCATCAATTAATAAAAATTTATGCATGAGCTGTTATTTGGGGTTATTATTTTTTTATTTTTCGAATAAAAAAAACCGAAGTGCAAAAATATAAATATTTTGATAGCTTTAATTAATATAATTAAATTATTTTTAAGCGGTTACTAGCAATTTTTCATGCATTTATTTTAACCAGAATAATACAATTAAATATAATAAGATAAGCCAAAATAAATATAATGTTGTGTTTATATATGGCAAATTTACTTAAATTATTTTTAAAAACAGTATAAAACTTCAATTTGCGGAAACAGGTGGCCAAAATTATTGCATACGAAAACAATAGTATCTATTTTTTAAGATACCCCCAAAGGAAAATCATTATTTAAAATTTATTTAATATGCATGCATTAAATTTGACAGGGTTATATCATTTTTTTTAAATTATAGGTTGTAATTTCTCAAATTGTTTTGGAAATGGAGAGGTAAAGAGGAAAATAATTTGTACTACACAAACAATAAATTTTTAGATGAAAAGAATTGGTTTAAAAAATAAAATTAAAATTGCCTTTTCGATTAGTGTGATTTTTTTATTAACAATACTTGGAATATTATATTTTTATCTCCACCATTCAGCATTTGAATATACAAAAACAATAGGCTCCTTTAAAGTATTATCACAATTGTATTTTCTGTTGGTATTTTTATTTATACTGCTGCTATTTGCAGCTTATTTTTTAATAAAAAAAGATTTAAGATATGCTGATGAAACCAACAAAGAGTTAATATACAATTCAATTTTATTTAGCAATATATCCGATGCTATAATAACTGCAGATGCAAACTTTATTATAACAGGCTGGAATACTTTTGCAGAAGAATTGTATGGGTACAAAGCGCATGAAACTATAGGTAAAGGTATAAATGAATTTATTAAACTTGGCGATAAAGAAATGGGCACATTTCTTAAAGTAGCAGAAAAAAGGCAGATATGGAAGGGCGAGATGCGCCATAAACATAAAGATGGCTCCATCGTTAATGTATTAGTAAGTGCTTCTGCCATTACTGATAATAAAAATAAATTTATTGGTGCTATAGGAGTAGTGCATAATATAACCGATAGAACAAAAATGCAGCAAGAGTTAAAGTTGCTTTCAGAAAATTTACAGCAACAGGTAAAACAAAAGGCTGGCGAACTTCATTCTTTTTTTGAAAGAATACCCGATGCTTTTTTTGCTTTAGATAATAATTGGAATTATACATTTTTAAACCAAACAGCAGAAAGGCTTCATGGTAGAAATTCTGAATCTTTATTGGGAAAAAACATTTGGGAAACACATTCAGATCTTGTTGGAAATGCTTTTTACAATGCCTTGCACGAAGCAAAAGATACACAGCAAAATCAGCGAAATGAATTTTATTATGCTAAAGAAGATAAATGGTTTGAAGATTTAATCTACCCAAGCCCAGAGGGGATATCAATATATTACTACGATATTACAAAGAAAAAGAAAGCCGAGCTGGCTTTAAAAACAGCTCATGCAAGATTAAATTTTCATTTAAATAATACACCACTGGGCATCATTGAATTTGATAGCAACTTAACTATACTGCAATGGAGCAAAAAGGCTGAAGATATTTTCGAATGGACAGAAGACGATGTGTATAATAATAAAGTAAATGTAGAGCAGCTTATTAAAAAAGAAGATAGAGCTACTTTTTATGCAAAATTGCAATCATTAGCAGGAGATAATAATACTGGCAATATTATTGCCAATAGAGGAGTATCTAAAAGTGGAAAAGAAATTTATTGTGAATGGTATAACTCATTTGTGAAAGATGAAAATAATAATACAGGTGTTATACTTTCTATGGTAAAAGATGTAACAACAAGCGAGGTTACTACAATGGCACTTGCTAATGCCGAATTAAAATTTAGAAGCTTGGTAGAGGAATCTTTGGTAGGTGTGTACATAAGAAAAGAGGATAGGATTATTTATGCAAATCCACGATTTGCTTCTATATCTGGCTATACGGTAGATGAAATTTATAAAAATGCAGAAATTCTTAATCAAGTTGTAAAAGAAGAAAAACAAATTATTGTACAACATAGAAAAGATTATGCCGATAAAAAAACAAATTCTTTGCATTATGAATTTAAGGGCTTAAAAAAAGATGGCAGCCATTTTTTTGGAGAAGTGTTTGGTACAGCAGCTAAATTGAATGGCGAAGATGTAATTATTGGAACATTAATAGATATTACGGATAGAAAAGAAGCAAGTGAAAAAATAAGACTCTCGGAAGATGCTTTAAAAAAATCTAATGAGAGATTTGAATTGGTTGCTAAAGCCACAAATGATGCTATTTGGGATTGGAATATAGAAACAGATACACTTACAGGAAATGAATTTTTTTATAGCTTATTTAATGTGCCAGCAAATACTAAATTAAATTTTGATAATTTTTTAGAAAAGGTACATAATGACGATAAAGAACGAGTACAAATTAACTATGCTAAAGCTCTTAAAAACAGAGATAGCTTGCTTACCGAGCAGTTTCGTTTTAAAGTAAAAGATGGGAAATACAGAGTATTAAATGACAAAGCAAACATTCTTTATGATAAAAATAATAAAGAATACAGAATGCTTGGAGCTATGCAAGATATTACAGAAATGAAAGAAGCCGAGGAGTCTTTAGTAATTTCCGAAAAAAAGTATAGAGTTTTATTTAATGATAACCCAATGCCCATGTGGATTCTTTCTTTGCCCGAAAGAAAATTTATGGATGTAAACGACGCTACATTTATTAATTACGGATACACTAGAGAAGAGTTTCTTAAAATGAACATCGCTCAATTGCATCCTGAAAAAAATTGGGTTTTTGATGATAAAGAACTCAATAAAACAATAGGCTCTAAAAGATATGAAGGTGTAAATGAACACAAGAAAAAAAACGGAACCATCATTAAAGTAAATATTATCACCCATAATGTGATTTATGAAGGGAAGCCTGCTATACTTACCTTGGCTAATGATATTACAGCAAAAGTAGAAGCCGAAGAAAAATTACAAAAATCGTTAGACGCATTTAGAGAACTTGCTTCTAATTTGGAAACTATAAGAGAAAGTGAACGTACGCACATGGCAAGAGAAATTCATGATGAGCTTGGGCAACAACTTACTGGTTTAAAAATGGATATATCTTGGATTAATAAAAGGGTGAAATCTGATGATATAGCAGTGCAAGAAAAAATGAAAGACACCATTAACTTAATTGATAAAACAGTTATCACAGTTAGGCGAATAGCTACAGAACTTCGCCCAAGTATATTAGATGACCTTGGCCTTGTAGCAGCTATGGAGTGGCAAAGCGATGAATTTGAAAAACGATCCGAAATAAAATCGATTTTTACTACCAATATAAGCCACATAACCGTTAGTAATGAAATAGCTACGGGCGTATTTAGAATTTTTCAAGAAAGTCTTACTAATGTATCTCGCCACTCAAAGGGTACAGAAGTTTTATCATCTTTTAAGAAAGAAGGCAATATAATAACCCTTACCATCGTTGATAACGGGGTTGGGTTTGATGAAAAAGAAATTGCACAAAAACGAACACTTGGATTATTGGGAATGAAAGAAAGGGTGGCGTTAATAAATGGGACATATCAAATAACAGGAAACAATGGAAATGGGATGGGCGCTTCTGTAATAATTACAGTACCTTTATCTTAATTAAGTTTATCATATAACAAAAACCAACATGATAAGGATTTTAGTAGCAGATGATCATATTGTAGTAAGGCGTGGTCTCAAAATGATTTTATTGGAGGGGTTTCCTGGTGCTCATATTGAAGAAGTAGGCGATGCCGAAGATTTGATAAAGCAAGTAATGAAAGCAGAGTGGGATGTTGTAATAAGCGACTTAAGTATGCCTGGGCGTAGTGGTTTAGATGCTTTGATTCAGATAAAACCTATGAGGCCAAATTTGCCAATCCTTATTTTAAGTATTCACCCAGAGGAGCAATATGCTATTAGGGTATTAAAAGCTGGGGCATCTGGTTATTTGAGTAAAGACATGGCACCAGACGAATTGGTGAATGCGGTACAAAAAGTAATGCTAGGCAAAAAATACATTACCCCGTCTATTGCAGAAAAATTAGCTTCCGTTTTTGATCAAGATCAAACAAAACTCCCACACGAAACCTTATCCGATAGAGAATTTGATGTTTTAAAAATGCTTGCCACAGGTAAATCGGTATCTGAAATAGCAGAAACTTTATTTCTAAGCGTTACAACTGTAAGTACCTACAGGGCACGTATAATTACGAAGATGAATTTGAAAAATAATGCAGAACTTACCCTGTATGCTATCGAAAACAAACTGATTTAGAAACGGTTATCTATAGAAATTTTACTACTAAAATCTGGTAATTATACTACAAATTCATATTAATTTAAAATTTAAGTTTGTAGTTAAACTAACTCGTTCTGCACCAAGATAAAAAAATAAGAGTACTCTTAGTTGATGATGCTTTACTAATTACCAATAGAATCTCTGAGATGATTAGAGATATAGATTGTGTGTCGGATATTTTTATTGCTCATAATGGCGAAACTGCTTTAAAAAACCTAAAGGATCTTCACCTTGATATGGTTTTGTTAGATATACATTTACCGGATAAAAGTGGTATAGAAATATTAGAGCATATTGTAAACAATTACCCAAATATAAAAGTAATAATGGTTACCAATAAGGCTTCGCAATATTACAGAGGACTTTGTATGAATATTGGGGCGCATTATTTTATAGATAAATCGAAGGAGTTTGAAATGATTCCATCTATTATTGAAACGTATTGTTAATATTACTCGTAAATACGTTTGATAGCTGTTTTGTATTTTTCAAAAATTACTTTTCTTTTCAATTTTAATGTGGGTGTTAGTTCTCCACTTTCTATTGTCCACTCATCTGGTAGTAATTCAAACTTTTTTACTTGCTCTACATGGTTAAAAAATTTATTGAAAGATTCTATCAACTCTTTATATAGCCCCCTTACTTTCGGATTGTGTACAGCATCTTCATTTGTTGTAAAAGGAATATCTTGAGAGCGCATCCATTCTTTTACATTAGGCATAGATGGAACTATTAATGCACTTACAAATTTTTCTTCTGCGCCTATTATCATTATCTGCTCCACAAAAGGCGACTCTTTCATCTTATTTTCAATAGGCTGCGGGGCTACATATTTTCCACCACTCGTTTTAAACAATTCTTTTTTTCTATCTGTTATTTTCAAAAATTTTCCATCTTCAAAAACACCAATATCGCCAGTAAGCAACCACCCATCTACCAAAGTTTCTGCGGTAAGATCTGGGCGTTTATAATAGCCCATCATTACACTCGGCCCTTTTACACATATTTCTCCATCTTCTGCTAGGCGCACTTCTTGGCCCACTATTACCGGACCAACAGTACCAAATTTTAATCCTCCTTTTTCTTTTCTATTTACACTTATTACTGGGCTGTTTTCGGTAGGGCCATACCCTTCGTAAATTGGAATTTTAGCAGCCGTAAAAATTCTGATAAGCCTTACTTGGCAAGCCGCACCGCCAGTAATAATTCCTTTTATATTATTGCCCAACCCTTCTCTCCATTTACTAAAAATTAATTTATTTGCAATGTTCAATTGAACATTATACCAGATTCCACCACTTTTTATATTATCGTATTTATCTCCCAATGCCACAGCCCAATAAAATAACTTCTTTTTTAAACCAGTAAGCTGTGCACCCTTTTCCATTATTTTTTCGTACACTTTTTCAAGTAGCCTAGGTACAGTGCAAAAAATAGTAGGTTTTATTTCTTTTAAATTTTCGCCAATGGTTTCCATACTTTCGGCAAAATAAATAGAGTGTGCTGTGTATATAAATATGTAGCAAACTATTCTTTCAAAAATATGATTGAGCGGTAAAAAACTTAAAGAACGGCCATTTATATCATCTTCAAAGGGAAAACTTTTTACCCCATTTAAAATATTTGATACAATATTTTTATGGCTTAGCATAACACCTTTTGGAAAACCAGTAGTGCCAGATGTGTATATGATGGTAGCGCAATATTCTGCTTTAATGTTTTTCTTTACAAGCTCCATGGCGATTATATCTTCCTCAGTAATATTTGCCATTATGCCTTTCCAAAATGGCAATTTTATTTCTTCATCAAAAGAATATATACTTTGTAAAGTAGGCACATTTTCTTTTATAGATACTGCTTTTTCTGAAATTTCTTGCCCACTTACAAAAGCAATTTTTACTGAGGCGTCATTAAAAATATATTGCAATTCATTTACAGTAGTAGTAGGATAAATTGGGCAAAGCACAGCCCCAATTTGCTGGCAAGCCATATCGAGTATAAGCCACTCTGGTCTATTTTTAGAAATAAGCGCCACCTTATCTTGATTCTCTACGGTAAAATCATTGCCGCCAATGCCAAGTTTTAATAAACCGGCACTCAATTTATTTACAAGGCTTATAACCTCATTCGTACTAAGTGGAAGCCAAGTTCCGTTTATCTTAGCCGTCAATAAATCTGCTTTCGGAAATTTTTCTTGCTGATAATATAAAAAGTCGAATAGTCTTGATTGCTCGTTCATTATTTGGGATTTTTGAAGAAGAAAAAATTGAATTATCTATCACTTTCAAATAAATAAATTTTAATTTTTTCAACCGATAAACTAAGTTATATAAAAAAAGCCACTCTTTACGAACGACTTTAAAAATATTTTATTTTGATAAGAATTATGCTGTTTAAATACGCTTCATTTTATTGATAATACTGCCCGCTGGGCATTTTAAAAATTCTGCTTTTGTGAAATTTTGAAAAAGCTGCACTTTCTGTAGTGTGTGTTTTTACCCAGTTTTGATAACCTGCTTCATTTTCTGCAGCTCCAAAAAGCCACTGGTTGTATGCCTCAAATAAACCTTCTTTTAATAATTGCTGTTGGTATTCAAAAAGTTTAAAAGTAGGCTTATTGTTACCCGCAAACCAATCTATAATAAAACGAGATCGTATCATAGAAAGCGATTCTACATTTATACCTTGGCTGGACTGAATGCCCTGTTTTCCCAATGCTTCTACATATAATTTTGCAAATGCTTTATTGCTTTTATAATTCTTTGCAGCTGTAATATCTATAAATAATCTTTTATAACTTTCTATTATTACTTTTTTTATTTGGTTGGCTTTGGGATTATTAGGTTCCATATTTACAAAAATTTCGCCATACAAAATACACCACACATTGTTATTGCTGGCAAAATAAAATCTTGCAGCATTATAATAGTTTTTACTGTACGAAGGAGATAGCTCTATTCCCTTTTCCCAATTTTTTATAGCATCTTTGTTATTATTGGCAGCAATTTGTAGCTCGCCTAGTTCATTGTATAAAGGCCCACTTTCTGCAAATGCTTTTATTCCTTTCTTAAATATTTTTTCGCTTTCTTTTGGCTTGCTCAGTTGTTTGTAAATATTACCCGCTATTAAAAAACATTGGTCATCCGCATCCTTACTTTCTAACACAGGTTTTATAATTTCTAATGCCTTTTCATTATTTTGCAAATAAAAATAACTAAGTGCCAAATCTTTTCCAATAGCTGTATTATTAGGTTCTTTTTCTAAACAACGATTTAATATTAAAACAGCATTGGCATAATCGCCTTGGCGCATAAAGGTTTTGGCTGTTGCTTGCAGTTCCGCAGTGGTTTGCGCATAAACAGTTTTATTATTTATGGCAACAAATAAAATTAGGAATAGTACAATTTTTTTCATCATGTTGTAAATATAAAAAAGAGCGCTTAAAAAGCGCCTTATATTTAGTTAATTAAATGTGTAAGCAGCCCATCTCTGAGTTTTGGCTCAAACCAAGTGCTTTTGGGTGGCATTACATCTCCACTATCCGCTACCGCAAAAAGTTGCTCAATACTTACGGGATATAAACTAATAGCCAATGCCATTTCTCCACTATCTACCTTTTTTTCCAGCGCTTCCAAACCCCTTATGCCACCAACAAAATCTATACGTTTATCTGTACGCTGATCTACAATATTTAAAATAGGAGTAAGAATATTTTCTTGCATAATATTTACATCTAGCACGCCAAGTACATCCGTTTTAATTATATTTTTTTGTGCAATAAGTTTGTACCATTGTTTGCTCATATACAACCCAAACTCGTGCATAGCAGATGGTCTAAATGCTTCTGCAACTTTTTCTACAGAAAAATTTGCTTCAATTTTTTTAAGAAAATCTGCATCGCTTAATCCATTCAAATCTTTTACCACTCGGTTATAATCCATAATGTGTAGCTGGTTTGATGGAAAAAGTGTAGTAAGAAAAATATTTGCATTTGCAGTAGCATCTGCACCTAATGCGGCTCTTACTTTTGCTGCAGATGCCGCACGGTGATGCCCATCGGCAATATATGTGGCAAGCACTTTTTCTTTAAATAAGGTTGTTATCTTTTTAATCGTTTCTTCATCGTTTACCACCCATATTTTATGTTCAATGCCATCATCAGCCACCAGACTGTACTGTGGCGTTTTTTCCCTTTTGCAATTTTCTATAAGTGCATCTATTTCTGTTACATTTTTATATGCAATAAATACATTGCCCGTTTGTGCGCCAGTTGTTTTTATATGTGTAATACGGTCTAGTTCTTTTTCTGGTCTGGTAAATTCATGTTTTTTTATCAATCCATTTTCATAATCATCTACCGAGCTACCACATACCAAGCCGGTTTGTACTCTACCATTCATGGTAAGCTCATAAATGTAATAGCAGGGTTTATTTTCGATAAATAAAATATTTCTACTAATAAATGCAGCTAAATTTTCTTTCGCTTTTTCATATACTTCTTGACTATGCACATCTACGTTTTCAGGCAAATCTACTTCGCTACGGGTAATGTGTAAAAACGATTTTGAATTGCCTCGTGTTTCTGCTCTTGCTTCTTCTGTACTCATTACATCATATGGACGAGATGCTACTTCTTTTGCATGTGCTACTTCTGGTCTTAATGCTGCAAATGGTGAAATTGTAATCATGTAGTTTAATTAATAATTTATAGGTAGTAATTAATAATGTGGTGTGGTGTAAGTTGTTTTTATTTATTTAGCGTTTATGTTTTGTTGAACTGCAATGAATTTAAAAAATTATTAATTATTCATTATTTCGAACTCCTTCATCAAATCTACCAATACCTGCACACTGCTTAGTGGCATGGCATTGTAGAGGGATGCCCTAAAGCCACCAACACTTCTGTGACCTTTTATACCTATTATACCATACCCTGTTGCGTATTGCAAAAATGCGGCTTCTTTGGTTGCATCATTCATTACAAAACACACATTCATTTTACTTCTGTCTTCTTTTTCTACAGTGCCTTTAAACAAACTATTTCTGTCTATTTCGTCGTACAACAATGCTGCTTTTGCATTGTTTATTTTTTCTATAGCCTTTACGCCACCTTGTTTTTTTAACCATCGCAGTGTGAGCATACATGTGTAAACTGCAAATACAGGCGGTGTATTCAGCATGCTTCCTTCAGCAATGTGATTGCGATAATCCATCATTGTTGGAATATTGCGTTTTACTTTTCCCAATATATTTTTATTTACCACAACAATGGTAACACCTGCTGCGCCAATATTTTTTTGCGCACCAGCATATATTAAATCGAAGGCATTAAAATTCATATCTCTACTCAATATATCGCTGCTCATATCTGCCACCATTGAGTTAGATGTAACTGGTATTTTTTGCCATTGCGTACCGTAAATGGTATTGTTGGTGGTAATATGTAAATATTTTGCATCGTTTGGCACTGCAAAATCTTTTGGTAAAATAGTATAATTTTTTTCTTTAGATGAACAAACAACCTCTGGCTTGCCAAATAATTTTGCTTCTTTTATTGCCTTTGCGGCCCATACGCCAGTATCAGTATATGCTGCTGTTTCTTTTAAATCCAATAAGTTCATTGGCACCTGCATAAATTGTGTAGATGCACCGCCGTGCAAAAACAATACCTCGTGATTGTCATCTAAGTTCATCAACTCCTTCATGAGCATTCTTGCCTCTAGCATTATGGCTTCAAAAGCGGGTGTGCGATGCCCGTATTCTAAAATTGATAGCCCAGAATTGTTGAAATTTAAAACCGCAGCTGCAGCTTCTTCAAAAACTTCTTTTGGTAAAATAGACGGGCCTGCGTTGAAATTATAAACCACTATGTATTTTTTATTGAAATGAGTTGCAAAAATAAACTTTTAAGAAACAAGAAAATGTAAAAAATTTAATTTTAAAATGTTATTCGCTACTTTACCACCTGTGAATATAGCGATTGCTTATACCACATTAAAAAGTTAATAGTGTGAGCAAGAAAATATTATTCGTACTTTCCATCGTTTTGAACTGCATTACTGGGTTTGCTCAAAAAATTGTAGGCGGGGAATAAATATAGGTGCACAAACAATAGAGGGGCAGTTTAAGAGAGAATCAAGACAATATAAATTAAACTTTACCTATCGTTTTGGTAATACACATCTTAAAGCTAGTCATAATAGGGTTTCGGGGTTTGAAGAAGAATTGAAAAGAACACAAAGTGGCGGATAAATGTTTATTTTTCTATATTCACACTAGCTATCTTTAACTCAAATGGCAAGTAGCCAGCTTGTATTAATATTTTTAAGCGTTCTAATTCTTTTAATTCGAAACGCCCTGAAATTTGTACTTTGCCGCCTGTAATTTCGCTATATACATTTGGTGCCATAAATACAACCCCATCTACAGTTATTGCTATAAACTTGCCAACATTTTGAGCAGTTAAGTTTGCAAATAATGCACTGCCTTCTTTATTAAAGGAGAGTCCTAAACAAGGCAAACCACGCTCGTCAAAATTCACTTTTACTTCATCTATATATTTATTTGCTACTATCTTGTTGGTATTTTTTTTTAAAGCATATAGTTTTATGGGTTCATTTTTTGATTCATTATTCTCTTGCTGATAAGCTAACAAACATAGATTGCCATATAAATCTTGTATTCCTACTTTTGTTTTATTAAAGTGTTCGATATTTTTTAATCCAATCATCATTAAGAAAGGACTTTTGTTTTCCTTATCAAAATAATTTGTTTCATCAGAAAGCGATGATAAAAATTTTTGCCTTAATGCTTTTCCATTTTTGGATTTATCAGAGTCTAATACTGTGTAAAAATCTGAAAGGGGGCAGCATTCATAAAATTCTATTTTGCAAGGCTTAAGTAGTACTCTCCCATTATTCTCTAAACCCTTCTTTGTCTTAATTACAAACTGACGACTAGATTTTTCATAATAAAGTGCAATGGGGTCAACAGAAAAACTTAACAACCTTTTTCTCAAAACCTCAATACTGTTAATTACTTTTATTGAATCTATAAGTACACTATCTGCATTTTCAATGCTTAATTTATAAACAATTTTAGCCACATGTGTGGTCTTAGATTGTGCATCTAATTTGTATTGGCAATTGCCTAAACTAATAAGAAATACAACAAAGAAAATATTTAAAATTATCTTTTTCAACATCCAGTTTTTACTCCTCTCTTCCAATCATTTTTTCGCTACTGTTCCATTTTGCATTAAGCTCCTCAAACTCTTTAGCATCATCAGCACTAAATTTTTGGTTACCCAAACTTTTCAAATCGGGCTGCCCTGCATTTACCCAGGCCGTAAACCAAAACGATGCAATACTTTGTATGGAAAGGCGCATTCTTCTTTCTATCATACCATCCAATTTTTTATTGAAAGCAATGGTGAATGCAGATGAGTATTGGCGTATCGTTTTTCCGCTTCTTACTTCAAAAGAATATTTTTGGTCTTCAGAAAATTGTTTGGTGAGTTCTCTTTCAAAATTTAAAACACTATCGCTCGCTTTTGCACTTTCCAAAACTCTATCCCAAGTATATTTTAATGGATCTTTTATGTACTCGGCTTTACCAATCATAAAATCCCATTCTTTTTCTGCTAGTAATTCTGGTACCCTGCTTTCCCAAAAACCATGTATGCCTTTTTGGTTGGTAAATTGCCCATTGTGATTGCTATTGGCGTGCAATGGTACGTGAGAGTCGGCAATATAATGCCCAAGCTCTGCACTGTTCTTCATTATTTTGCTGTAATTTTTTTCTTTAAATGAAGCTGTAAGTCTGCCGAGCATTACTTGTATATGCCAAGGCACAATGCCTTGCGAGCGTAAGGTATCTTCGCTAAATTTTTCTACTGCATCTTTCCATTTGTGCGGTAAATTTTCGAAAGGATATTTGCCATAATAATCTAAATCTATATAGTGCCTTGGTCCTTCATCTTTTACTGCATAGCGACGCTTATCTGGGTCTATAGCATGTTCTGTTATAAAATTTATATTAGGTTTATACAGCACCATCATTTCGGGCGGCAATAAAAAACAGGCATAGTAATTTATTTTTTGATGGGCATAAAAACCCCAACAAAATGATGGTAAGTACATCATCAATAGAACAAATAGCAGTAAAGTTGATTTCAATATTTTTTTCATAAAACTATTTATCTTTTATGTAGCCAGTAAAAACTACAAGATATAAAAAATTAGCATTACTTATTAGGATTTTGGTAGTTTGCACATTTGCACATTTTCCCATTTGCATATCTTCTTATTCCTCCGTAATATCCGTCACCCCACCACTCACTGCAAATTTCATTGTCTGTGTGCTGTTAATATTAGTAATAGGTTTAATTCTATTTTTAGGGATAATATAAACATTTCCTGCAACGGAGTAAGATGTTGGAATATATACCGCTACATAATCTATTAATCCAAAATCGCTCATATCATCTTTTGTAATAAAACCTAAACGCCATACATCTCTATCGTCCACATTGGCCAATACATTTTGTGTGAACTTTTTCTTATCTCCTGCAAATGCTTCAAAAAAATCTTTAGTAGTACCGTATATATGTTTTAGCCCAGGAGTTTTTTCTAAAACTTTATCCATAAAACTTACTATACGACCTGTAATAAAAAAAGAACTAAAATAGCCTATAATAACAACGGCTGCTAAAATAATTATAAAGCCGAGCCCATAGTTTTGCACCCGAGTAACACCAGTTTCATCTTTATAATGAAAAATTGGTATCCAAGCATCTATAGTAGAAATTACAAAGAATAAAGTATAAATCGTAATGGCCACGGGTGCTAATATTAATAACCCTTGTAAAAAGTATTGAAAAAGTTTTCTGTATTCAAAATGACGCCTCATATAGATAAATTTTAGTTTTCAAAGGTAATTTAATGTTTATAGAGCTCCGCAATACAATTTTAGCCCTAAAATGGCGTTTATCTTAAAAAACTACGGAAACTTTGGTTACACAAAAAGTTTCCGTAGTTTTGCTACTTAATAATGACAATTGTAAACGATACCGCAGATAGAATAAAGCTTAAGGCTCATGCGCTTTTTATGCAATATGGCTTACGGAGTGTGAGCATGGATGATATTGCCAGTGGCTTAGGCATGAGCAAAAAAACCATTTATCAATTTTACCAAGATAAAGATGCATTGGTGGACGATGTGATAGCTACGGTAATTAACCATAATCAATTATGCTGCGATAATGACAAATTGAAATCGGAAGATGCTATTCACGAAATATTTTTGGCAATAGATATGATGTTGGAAATGTTTAAATCTATGAACCCTTCTATTTTATTTGATATGCACAAGTATTATCCAAAGGCATTCAAAATATTTTTAAAACACAGAGACGATTATTTATTTGGTATCATAAAAGAAAATATTAAGAGAGGAATGGAGGAAGGGTTGTATAGGCCCGAATTAAAAGTTGATGTAATGGCACGTTTTAGAGTGGAGAGTATGATGTTGCCTTTTAATCCAGAATTTCAATTAAAGGTAAAAGAAAACCTTGCAGGAGTAGAAGAAGAAATTACACTCCATTTTTTATATGGATTGGTTTCTCCAAAGGGATATAAACTCGCATTAAAATATCAAGAAAATAGACATAAAAAGTAGCATAGAATGAAGAAATTATTTAGTATCAAAAAAATATTTTTAATGATGATTGTTTTTTCATCAACAAAAATAATAGCGCAGCAAAAAAATGAATTTAGCGTAAAGCAAGCGGTGGAGTATGGTGTAAAAAATGCTGTAGCCGTAAGAAATTCATTGATAGATATTCAAATACAGAAACAGACAAATAGAGAAATTACATCTATGGCTTTACCACAAGTGAGCGGCTCTGTTATGTTTCAAGATTTTATTGAAATTCCTACTAGTTTATTACCGGGTGAAATTTTTGGTCAGCCAGGCACTAGAATTCCAGTACAATTTGGAACAAAATATAATGCTACAGGAAGTATAGACGCATCGCAACTTCTTTTTGATGGGCAAGTTTTTATTGGACTTCAAGCAAGAGATGCTGCCATGCAATTGGCTACAAAAACTAGCGAAGTAACAGCGGAACAAATTAAAGCAAACATTTATAAAATTTATTACCAATTGGTAGTTGGTAAAAAACAACTTACAAGTATAGATGCAAATATTGATCGATTCGAAAAATTATTAAAGGATACCAAAGGAATTTTTAAACAAGGTTTTGCAGAAAAATTAGATGTAGATAAAGTACAAGTGGCTTTAAATAATTTAAATACAGAAAAAATAAAAATTGAAAATATTTTAGCATCGGGTAATGCGGGGCTAAAGTTTTTAATGAATATGCCGCAAAAAGATTTCTTGATACTTACAGATACCATTAGCGAAGATCAATTAAAAGAAAATATTTTAGATGAAAAATATGAGTATAAAGATAGAAAAGAATTTCAATTGCTTACAGTTGCATCTAAACTAAACGAATTTAATTTACGTAGGTATAAACTCAGCAGAATACCTACTGTAGCGGCTTTTGCCTCGTACCAAAAAAATGCACAGCGTACTACTTTCGATTTGTTTGGCAAAGGAGATTGGTTTGCAACATCGCTTGTGGGCTTAAAGGTGGCGGTGCCTATTTTTGATGGTAATGCACGAAGGGCTAAGATACAAAAGGCAAAATATGAAATAGAAAAAACCAAAAATTCATTAGAACAATTGGAGCAAAATATAGATTACGATGTAACCTCTGCACGCATAAAAATGAAAAGTGCTTTGGTAACCATAGATAATCAAAAGCAAAATGTAAGCCTTGCAGAAAACGTTTATAACACTACAAAGAAAAAATACGAAGCAGGCTTGGGTAGCAACCAAGAAATATATACAGCACAAACCGAACTTAAAGTTGCGCAGAATAACTACTACGCTGCTTTGTACGATGCGGTAATTGCAAAAATTGATTATTTAAAAGCAGTAGGGAGATTATAAAAAACGAAGTTTTTTAAACTTAGTGTCTTGGTGCCTTTGTGGCAAAACTCTTTTTCTGCAACGCAAAAAAAAACTTAACAGTAAAAACGAATAAAAAATAGAAAGATGAAAAGAATAACCAACTTTATTATTTGCGCTTCGGTGGTTTTAGTTACTGCATCGTGCAGTTCTAAAAAGGATACCAACGCATCGTTGAACGATAAAAAA
This sequence comes from Ferruginibacter sp., assembly GCA_043729825.1. Taxonomy (GTDB): domain Bacteria; phylum Bacteroidota; class Bacteroidia; order Chitinophagales; family Chitinophagaceae; genus Ferruginibacter. The sequence continues at coordinate 22,237 of JAYTLA010000004.1, read as the reverse complement.
GTACAACTAGAAAAACTAAAAGCAGAAAATAGTAAAAAGGCAGAAGAGATAAAAAAACTACAAGAAGAGCTTGCTGCAAAAGATACAGCTAATGGCAATGGCGCAAAAGTAGCCTTAGTAGCTGTAACCCCAGTAACTATTCAAAATTTTACGCACTATATAGATTTGCAAGGCAAGGTAGATGCCGATAATATTTCTTATATATCGCCACGTGGCATGCCCGGTCAAGTAAAAGCCATTTATGTAAAACAAGGGCAATTTGTAAGAAAAGGCCAATTGGTTTTACGATTAGATGATGCCATCATGCGCCAACAAGTACAGGGTGTAAGACAACAAGCCGTAGCTGCAAAACAACAATTAGAGGGTATTAAAACACAATTAAACTTTGCTCGTAATATTTATACACGCCAGCAAAATCTATGGGATCAAGGTATTGGTACCGAAGTACAAGTGATAACTGCAAAAACAAGTGTGACAGGTTTGGAAAACCAGTTGGCAGCAGCAAACGAACAAGTGAAAGCGGTATCGCAACAAATAAATGTGGCTATGGAGCAAATGAATACCGCTAATGTATATAGTGATGTTGCTGGCATTGCAGACCAAGTGAATATTAAAATTGGAGAAACATTTACAGGCATGACTGCCATGGGTCCACAAATAAAAATTGTAAATACTTCTTCTCTCAAAGTAGTAACAAGTATTCCAGAAAATTATCTTACTCGTGTACGTACAGGTACGCCCGCAGAAGTAAGTGTGCCTGATGCAAACAAAATATACAATGCTTCAGTTTCATTAATAAGCCAATCGGTAGATGCTAACAGAGGTTTTACAGCCGATATAAAAATACCATACGATGCTAGTTTAAAACCTAACCAAAGTGCAAAAGTTCGTATAATGGATTACAGTGCTGCAAACGTAGTGGTAATTCCAATAAATGTTGTGCAAACAGATGAAGCTGGTAAGTATGTTTATGTATTTACAAAATCGAGCAATGGAAAAGCAACTGCACAAAAAAGAAATATAAATATTGGGGAAGTATATGGCAGTAGTGTAGAAATAAAAACAGGATTAACTGGAGGCGAACAATTGATAACAGATGGCTATCAAAATTTGTATGAAGGCCAAGGCATAGCTACAGAGGTAAAATAATTGAAAGAATATTAAAAAGAATTTTATGGATAGCAAAATAGGAACTATTATAAAAAAGGCAAAAACATTTTTTATAACAAACTGGGCAGTTGATAATAGAACAGCAGTGTACATTATAGCTGCACTCATTACTTTTTATGGTATAAATAAATTTAATACTTTACCCAAAGAGCAATTTCCAGATATTGTAATGCCCACCATAAGTATTTCTACCATATATGTGGGCAATTCGCCAAAGGATATTGAAAACCTTGTAACAAGACCAATAGAAAAACAACTAAAAGGAATAAGTGGTGCCAAAGTAAATAAAATTACCAGTACATCACAAACAGATTATAGTCTTATTATAGTTGAATTTGATAGCGATATAAAAACAGAGGTAGCAAAGTTAAAAGTAAAAGATGCTATAGATAAAGCAAAAACTGAATTACCAAACGATCTCACATCACAACCAAATGCACAAGAATTTGCTTTTTCCGAAATGCCCATAATGTTTGTAAATGTAAGTGGCGATTACGATGGCATAAAATTGAAAGAGTATGCAAAAAAATTGCAAGATAGATTTGAACAACTAAGTGAACTTACCCGTGCAGAAATAGTAGGAGCACCAGAGCGTGAGATACAAATAAATGCTGACCCTTATAAAATGCAAGCGGCTAGTATTTCTTTTTCGGATATAGAAAATGCAGTAAGTAGAGAAAACCACGATGTAACTGGAGGGCTAATGGAAGTGGACGATATGAAGCGCACCATAAAAGTAAAAGGACAATTTACTAGCGCATTAGATTTACAAAATATCATTGTACGTAGTAGCTCTCGTGGCGCATCGCTTTACTTAAGAGATATTGCAGAGCTAAAAGATACTATAAAGCAAAAAGAAAGTTATGCACGCTTAGATGGTAAAAATGTGGTTACACTAAATATTGTAAAACGTGCTGGCGAAAACCTTATTGTAGCAGCAGGCAAGGTGAAAGACATTGTAGAGAAAATGAAAAAAGATGAAGAGCTCCCAAAAAATTTAAATGTTGTAATAACTGGCGACCAAAGTAAAGCCACAGCCACATCTTTTAATGATTTGGTAAATACCATCGTTATCGGTTTTGTTTTAGTGTTATTGGTATTGATGTTTTTTATGGGCGTTACAAATGCATTCTTTGTTGCGTTAAGTGTACCATTAAGCATTTTTGTAGCTTTTATGTTTTTGCCTATTGGCGATGCAATTGTTGGCACACCTATCACACTCAATTTTATTGTATTATTTGCATTGCTCTTTGGGCTAGGTATAATTGTAGATGATGCTATTGTGGTTATAGAAAATACGCATCGTATTTATCACAATGGTAAAGTAAGTATTATAAAAAGTGCAAAAGAAGCAGCTGGCGAAATTTTTATTCCTGTGCTTGCAGGTACAGCCACCACGCTTGCACCATTTTTTCCTTTATTATTTTGGAAAGGTATCATAGGTAAGTTTATGATTTACCTACCTACCATGCTCATACTTACATTGGCAGCATCTCTTATTGTTGCATTTGTGTTTAACCCAGTATTTGCAGTTTCGTTTATGAAGCCCGAAGGAAAAGAATATGACGAAAAAAAATCTTTGGTATTTAAAAAATGGTGGTTTTGGGCAGCTATAGGTTTTGGGGCGCTTGCACATGTTTTTAAGTTTCATGGCACAGGAAATTTTTTATTTTTTATGGCATTGTTGGCTATTTTAAATAGATATGTTTTTAGAGGAATCATACACACTTTTCAAGATAGAATTTTACCATCGTTAATGAGTAAATATGAAAAGCTGTTGAGGTGGATATTACAAGGATCAAGACCTGCTTGGGCATTGGTAAGTTTGTTTTTATTGTTTCCATTATCTGTAGTATTGCTTATGGCAAGAGGAAATAAATCTACTTTTTTCCCGAGCGGCGACCCTAATTTTATTTATGTATATTTAAAAATGCCTGTGGGTACAGCCATAAAAAAAACGGATAGCATTACACATGTATTAGAAACTAGGGTTCAAAAAGTTTTAGCAAAAGAATTACTTGGGCAACCAGGCGGAATTGTAGAAAGTGTGATTGCAAACGTAGCAAACAGTGCCAATAATCCTAGAGATAATAATAGAAGTGTACAACCAAATCTTGGGCGCATACAAGTATCGTTTGTAGAGTATGAAAAACGTGATGGCAAAAAAACAAAACCATTTTTGGATTCTATACGCAGCCACATGACAGGCATACCAGGGGCAAGTATAGAAGTAGGACAAGAAGATGGCGGCCCGCCAACAGACCCACCCGTAAATATAGAAATTGTGGGCGATGAGTATGATGAAATTGCAAAAGTGGCTACAAAACTTTCTATTTACTTAGATAATAATCCGATAAATGGAATAGAAAATTTGCATACAGATGTAGATTTGAAAAGCCCAGAAATAACAGTGAATATTGACAGAGAAAAAGCCATGGCAGAAGGGTTAAGCACTGGGCAAATAGGAATGGAATTGCGTACCGCTGTTTTTGGAAAAGAAATAAGTAAATTAAAAGAAGGGGAGGATGAATATAAAATTCAATTGAGAACATCAGATTTGATGCGCAATAATATTACCGACTTGTTGAACATGCGCATTACTTTTATGGATATGAATACGATGGGTATTAAATCGATACCTGTGAGCGCTATTGCAACAGTAGATTATACCAGCACAACTGGCGCTATTGCTCGCAAAAATGTAAAACGTACCATACAATTACAATCCAATGTGCTAGACCCATCTATGGTTGCAGGCGTAAATGCGGCATTAGCAGAAAAGATAGAAGAGTTTAAAATTATTTCTAAAGTGCCATCATCTATTACTATTCGTCAGTCGGGGCAAAGCGAACAAGAAAAAGAAACGCAAGCTTTTTTGGGCGGTGCTTTACTCTCTGCATTAGGATTAATCTTTTTAATATTAGTGTTGCAGTTTAATGCCGTTAGCAAACCATTTATAGTACTCACAGAAATTTTCTTTTCTATTATTGGTGTATTATTAGGCTATGCATTTACAGGTATGACGATAGCAACCATTATGCTTGGTGTTGGTATCATTGGGCTTGCAGGTATAGTAATAAAAAATGGAATTTTATTAATAGAATTTACTGATGAGCTTCGTGGGCGTGGCATGCGTATGCGTGAGGCTGCTATACAAGCAGGTAAAATTCGTATCATTCCAGTATTATTAACAGCAGTGGCTACCATGCTTGGTTTGTTGCCACTGGCAGTTGGGTTTAATATCAATTTTGTTAGCTTCTTCCAGCATTTAAACCCACATATTTTCTTTGGTGGCGATAGTGTTGTTTTCTGGGGGCCATTGAGTTGGACAATTATTTTCGGATTAATATTTGCATTTTTCCTTACCCTAATAATGGTGCCAAGTATGTACATTATTGCCGAAAGATTAAAACGCCCTATGGAAAAATTTTATGGCGGTAGATGGATAGGTATCCTTGGTTTTGCAGGGCCATTCTTCTTCATCTTTGTAGGGCTAATGTATTTGGTAAGAAGAATACAAGGGAAGAAAGTGTGGAATGGTAAGTTGAAGGATACTGTTTCAAAAAAAGCATAAAAATATAAAAGCCCCTCATTTATTGTGGGGCTTTTATATAAAATTAACCGGCCGCAGTTGTTGCAGCAGTTACGGCCGCAGCATTTGCCGCTGCTTGCATTGCTGCAGCACTAGCATCATTATTTACATTAGCCATGCTTACAAAGCCATAGCCCCAACCTTTAAGCTCATTCATCCATACAAGCGAGCCATCTTTTGCATATAAGCAAAGCAGAATACCACTTACACCCACATAAAGTTTATCTCCCTCCAAACTTATTTGCCCTACAGCATAAGACATTGTTGATTTTACATATTGTTTCAATTTTATTTCCCAAATTATGGCACCATCTTTTTTATTTATGGCAGCCACTTTACCATTAGATAAAATAAATAAGTTGTTTTGTTTCATGTGTTTTAGTTTTATGTAAAATTAATAAATACAGATATTGCTTTTTAGAAATTCTACAAGTGGATAAAAAGCACATACAAGTGGTAACTATAAAAAATAATGCATAAAAAAACCGAAGCAATGCGCTTCGGTTTTATATAAACAATTAGTTAGGCCTTAAGAACCACACGCTTCACACCCTTCCGGATTATCCAATGAGCATGTTATTTGAGCGGCTGCTTCGTCTTTTGTTTGGTTTAATACATCTGCATCTACTGTGAATTTGATAGCATCAGCAGCAGCTTTTGTACGCAAGTAATACATACCAGTTTTCAATCCTTTTTTCCAAGTATAAAAATGCATAGAAGAAAGTTTTGCATAATTAGGTTGCTCTACAAATAAATTTAATGATTGCGATTGGCAAATGTATGCGCCTCTATCGGCAGACATATCAATCAAATTCTTTTGCTTTATTTCCCAAACGGTTTTGTAAATCTCTTTTAAATCTGCTGGTATTTCTTCAATATTTTGTACCGATCCATTGGCTGCAATAATGCGTTGCTTCATGTTGTCGTTCCACAAATTTAATTTGCCAAGGTCTTTCAATAAATGTTTGTTTACTATGGCAAACTCTCCGCTCAATACCCTACGATTATAAATATTAGATGTGTATGGTTCAAAACATTCGTTGTTGCCTAGTATCTGCGATGTAGATGCAGTAGGCATTGGCGCAAGCAATAAAGAGTTTCTAACACCATGTTCCATTACTTCTTTGCGAAGCGCATCCCAATCGTAACGCTCACTTGGCGCTACATTCCACAAATCAAATTGAAATTTACCTTTGCTCAAAGGCGAACCTTTAAATGTTTCGTAAGCACCATCTTTTTTAGCTAGCTCACAACTAGATGTCATGGCGGCAAAATAGATGGTTTCAAAAATATTTTTGTTGAGCAACTTGGCCATATCGCTTTCAAATGGCAAGCCAAGCATCATAAACACATCTGCCAAACCTTGTACTCCAAGGCCAATTGGGCGATGACGCTCGTTGCTTCTTTTTGTTTCTGGTATTGGGTAGTAGTTGCCATCTATAACTTTATTCAAATTGCGAGTAACAATTTTTGTTACTTCTACCAACTTATCAAAATTAAATTTATTGCCTTCTACAAATCTTGGTAAAGAAAGTGAAGCCAAATTACAAACCGCTGTTTCGTTTTCATCGCTGTACTCTATAATTTCTGTACACAAATTACTACAGCGTATCGTACCAAGGTTTTGTTGATTGCTCTTTGTGTTAGCTGCATCTTTATACAATACATATGGCGTACCAGTTTCTATTTGCGATTCTAAAACGGCATTCCACAATTCTCTTGCTTGCACTGTTTTCTTAGCTTTCCCTTCTTGCTCATATTTTATGTACAATGCTTCAAACTCCGCACCGTGTGTAGTGTGTAAGCCTTTCGATTCGTTGGGGCAAAACAAACTCCACTCTGCATCTGCTTCTACACGCTTCATAAATAAATCGGGTATCCACAATGCTAAAAACAAATCTCTAGCACGCATTTCTTCTTTGCCGTGGTTTTTTCTTAGCTCCAAAAATTCAAACACATCTGCATGCCATGGCTCTAAGTAAACAGAAAATGCACCTTTTCTTTTTCCACCACCTTGGTCCACATAACGTGCCGTATCGTTAAACACACGAAGCATTGGAATAATACCATTGCTTGTGCCGTTAGTGCCTTTTATATAACTACCAGTAGCACGAATGTTGTGCACGTTTAATCCAATACCACCAGCACTTTGAGAAATTAATGCGCAATCTTTTAATGTATCGTAAATACCATTGATGCTATCATCTTTCATGCTTAGCAAAAAGCAACTACTCATTTGTGGTTTTGGTGTTCCGCTGTTAAACAAGGTAGGCGTGGCATGAATGAACCATTTTTCACTCATTAAATTGTAGGTTTCTATTGCAGCATCAATATCATTTCTATGTATGCCTAAAGCTACACGCATAAACATGTGTTGTGGGCGCTCGGCTATTTTACCATTTACTTTTAGCAAGTAAGATTTTTCCAAGGTTTTAAAACCGAAAAAATCGAAATGATAATCTCTTTCATAAATAATAGCAGCGTCTAATAAATCTGCATTTTCTTTTATTACTTCGTAAATATCATCTGCTAATAATGGGGCAGGCGCATTCGTTTTTGAATCAATGTAGTTGTACATCAACTCAGCAGTTTCGCTAAAAGACTTTTTGGTGTTTTTATGCAAGTTGCTTACTGCTATACGTGCCGCCAACACAGCAAAATCAGGATGCTTGGTGGTAAAGGATGCAGCGGTTTCTGCTGCTAGGTTGTCTAGCTCTGTAGTGGTTACATTATTAAATATACCCGACACTACTTTTTTAGAAATTTCGATAATGTCCTCATTTTTTAGTTGAAGGCCATAGCTTAATCTTGTTACTCTGGAAGTCACTTTGTCAAAGTGTACTGTTTCTTGTTTTCCGCTGCGCTTGATTACTTGCATAGGTATAGTATAATTGAGTGGTTAGTAGTAGTTATTTTTGGTTAATTCTAGAATATTTGCATTAAAAATCTTCATCCATTGAGAATGCCTTACTCGCACTTTCTTTCACACCGGATTTCTGATATTCGCCTACACGCTTTTCAAAGAAATTTGTTTTGCCTTGCAATGAAATCATTTCCATAAAATCGAATGGATTGATGGCATTGTAAATTTTACTGCAACCCAATGCTACCAATAAACGATCTGCCACAAACTCAATATAATCGCACATTAATTTTGAGTTCATACCAATCAGGCCTACAGGCAATGCACTTGTAACAAATTCTTTTTCAATTTCTACTGCGTCTCTTATAATTTGTGTTACTGTTTCTTTTGGTAAAGGATTTTCTAAATGCTGTGTATAAAGCATACAAGCAAAATCGCAATGCAATCCTTCATCTCTACTGATTAGCTCATTTGCAAAAGCAAGTCCTGGCATCAAGCCTCTTTTCTTCAACCAAAAAATAGAACAAAAAGAACCTGAGAAAAATATCCCTTCTACCGCAGCAAAAGCAATTAATCTTTCAGCAAAAGTTCCTTTATCTATCCAACGAAGCGCCCACTCTGCTTTTTTCTGTACACACTCTATAGTATCTATTGCTCTCAGTAATCTATCTTTTTCTACAACATCTTTTATGTATGTATCTATCAACAATGAATAAGCTTCACTATGTATATTTTCTATCATTACTTGAAAGCCGTACATGCAGCGAGCTTCGGGGTATTGTACTTCTTTCAAAAAATTTACGGCAAGGTTTTCATTTACGATACCATCGCTTGCGGCAAAAAATGCGAGCACATGTTTTATGAAATAACGCTCGTCATCATTTAATTTATTTGCCCAATCTTGTACATCGGTTGTAAGGTCTAATTCTTCTGCTGTCCAAAAACTTGCTTCAGCCTGTTTGTACATTTGCCAAATATCTTGATGCTTTATTGGGAAAAGTACAAAGCGGTCTTTATTATCTGCCAAAAGCGGTTCGATGTTCATCTTTAATAATTTTAAGAATTTGTTGTTTTGCAAAGAGGGCTTTTAGGGTTTTCATATTTGGGGATGGATTTGCTGCTTTTGCCTTCTCTGAAAACAATATTACTAATCATTCTATACAAATAATTCTATTAGTTTTTCACACAATGTTTACAAGCTAGGCAGATGCAATATGGACAAAGGATGCAGGCAAAAAAATAAGTTTTCCACCCAGATAATGCACATAGTAGGGATAACTTTTTTGGATTTTTTGGCAAAAATTACAATATGACATTGTTAAATATGTATTAAATAATTTTTGCATTTTGTAATGCAGTAGCAGTGCTAGTTTCCCTCAAAAAAGCGGCTTTAAAAATTCACATTTATTTGTGAAGGAAATGTATACCTTTATATCGGATTAGGACAAACTTTGTAAAAATATTATATGAAAAAAATATTTACGCTAATTGCATTTATTGGTTTTGCTCAATTTGGCTTCGCCCAAACACTTACACCCGAGGAGGCTGCAAAGCATGTAGGCGAAACCGTGAAGGTTTGTGGCAAAATTTTTGGCGGTCGTTTTTTTGAAACATCTAACAATTGCCCTACTTTATTAAACATGGGTGCTGCATATCCTTTAAGCCCTGTTACCATAATGCTAACACTAGAAGTGCGCAATAAACTTGGCTATGTACCCGAGCAACAATTAAAAGAAAAAAATATTTGCGTTACAGGTAAGGTAGAATTATTTAAAGGCAAACCAGAGATAGTAGTGAGTGACGTTACTCAATTAGAAGTAGCTACAAAATAAATAAACTAAATTTTTTATTCCCTATAATTTTTCTAAAGTGTAAAGAAGAATAGCCATTCTTTTTTACACTTTAGTTTTTTATTACCATGCATCATCATATATCTACTCTTATTCATTGCATAAACCTCGAAGAAAAGGAGCAAGTAAAGCGATATAGCATAGATGAACAACACAGCTTAAAAGCATTGAAGGCAGAGGGTTTGGCGCTTCACCCAATAATTGTTGCCAGAAAAAATTTTGGCTATGCCGATTACCCTGAAATAAGTTTTCGGTTACATTTTCCACCCGAGGCAAACCAGTTTAAAGATGGCGCAACCATAGAATGTTTTTTTGCAGGCGAGCAACCGATAAAAGGCGTTCTTTTAAGTTTAGATGGAAAGGTTGGTGAGTTCAGATTGTTTGCACCAGACTTTCCAGATTGGATAGAAGACAATGGTGTAGGAATAAAACTTGCACCCGACCAACGCACTACAATGCTCATGAAAACAGCATTGCAAAACTTACCACATCAAAAAGAAATGTTTGCCCTGTTTGAAAGATTACATGCAACAAGTAACATTAATAAAAAACAAATTGGGATAGAAGAACAATCCTTTGATTTTAAAAATAAAAACCTAAACGAAAGCCAACAGCAAGCCGTAAAAGCCATTGTACAAAATAAGGATATGGCAATAGTACACGGGCCACCGGGCACTGGCAAAACCACCACACTTATAGAAGCCATTATACAACTCATAAAAGCAGAAGAAAAAATAATGGTATCGGCACCGAGCAATACTGCCGTTGATAATATTGCCAAAGGCTTGATACAGCAAGGCGTAAAAGTATTGCGCATAGGCAACATGAGTAAGGTGGATGAGCAAATTTTTGCACATACTCCTGAAGGCAGGTTGGTGAATAGCAGCCAACAAAAAGAAATAAAAGCTTTAAAAATACGAGCAGAAGAATTTAGAAAAATGGCGCTCAAGTACAAAAGAAGTTTTGGCAAAGCAGAAAGAGAGCAGCGTAACTTATTGTTTAAAGAAGTAAAAGATATTCGTACAGAAATAAAAAAACTACAGCAGTACAACGAAGAAAAATTATTTGCAGAAGCAGACGTAATACTTGGTACGCCCATTGGTTTATGTGATAGCAAAATAAAAAATATTACTTTTCATACTTTGGTTATAGATGAAGCTGGGCAATGCATAGAGCCGCTGGCTTGGTGCATTTTTCCTTTGGCAGAAAAAATAGTATTGGCTGGAGATCATTTGCAATTACCACCAACGGTATTGAGCAACGAAGCCGCACAACTCGGTTTTAATAAATCTATTTTAGAAATTAGTATTGAAAATATTGCCAATGTTTTTTTGCTGAATACGCAGTACAGAATGCGAGAAGCTATTGCGGGGTTTAGTAGCCAATATTTTTATGAGGGCTTATTGCAAACCGCCACCCATCTTGGCAATAACGCTACGCATATTTATTTTATAGATACCGCTGGCTCTGGCTACAATGAGGAGCATGGTAAGGATGGATACAGCTTACAAAATACTGGTGAGTTACAAATTGTTTTAAAATTATTAGAAATAGAAAAATTAGACACTTTACACACGGCTTTTATTTCGCCGTATGCAGGACAAGTAGCTATGGCAAAAGAAATGCTACCAGCAAACATGCGCATAAGCACCATCGATAGTTTTCAAGGGCAAGAAAAAGAAAATATTATTTTATCGCTGGTGCGCAGCAACGATGATGGTGATATTGGTTTTTTAAAAGATTATAGAAGAATGAATGTGGCTATTACCAGAGCCAAAGAAAAATTGTTTGTAATAGGCGATAGCGCTACCATTGCTGCTGATAAATTTTACGATGCATTTTTATTGTATGTAGAAAAAAATGGAGTGTATAGGTCTGTTTGGGAGTTTGAGATATAGGAATGTGCTGTCAGGCCGAGCCTGCATTTGCTTAATTGGTCATAAATAAAATATCAAAGAAAATTACCGCAGAGAAACTAAGAGCGGGAGTTTACGCAGAGAAACTCAGCGTAAACTCTTTTAACTCTTTTCTCTGCGGTAAAATTAAATGCATCTTACATCCAACTATTTTTTCAATTTCTCCGCAATACTCACCAACTCATTACAAGTTTTCCAATTGCGTGTTGTAGCTATTACTTTCAGTTTATTTTCAAAAAAACCATTGGTGAGTTTGGAGCTGCTGTAGCTATTGGGGCAATACAAATAAACAGCGTTGTCTATTATTGCAAAAGCATCGTCGGCAAAATGTAGTTTTGCATTACTATCAACATTTGCTTTTACGGGTGCGGTTGCTAAAAAAGTTACATGAAGAAATTCTGTCAATTTTTTATTGTCTTTTGTAAAAGGATTGTTTGCTATTATTTGTTTTAACTCATCTATATTTTTCACAATGGTGGGTACATCAAATGTAAAAACGCTTTTAATTTCTTTTGCTATAGTTGCAGCTAATTTTTCTTCGCTTGTTTTTTTGGATTGAAAAAATACATTGCCACTTTGTATATACGTTTCTACATTTTGAAAACCAAGGCTGGCAAACAATTGCTTAAGCGCATCCATTTTTATCATGCGTTTTCCGCCAACATTTATGCCTCGCAAAATAGCAACGTACGTATTCATGTTATGCTTTTACAAATTTCATAGAAATACTATTTACACAATGCCTTGTATTTTTATCTGTAAAACGTTCGCCAATAAAAACATGGCCAAGATGCCCGCCACAATTGTTACAAACAATTTCGGTACGGCTACCATCTGCATCGGGTATGCGTTTTACGGCTTCAGGTATTTCATCATCAAAACTTGGCCAACCACAGTGGCTATCAAATTTACTATCTGATGTGTACAGTGGCGCATCGCATTGGCGACAAATGTATGTGCCTGCTACTTTGTTGTCGGTATATTCTCCTACAAAAGGGCGTTCTGTTCCTTTTTGGAGTATTACGTATTCTTCTTGTGGGGTGAGTTTGTTGAGTTGCATGTTGTAAAGTTAATTTGAATATTTTGTGTAATCAAAATTCAATACCAAATTAATATCACCCCTTTGGGGTTATGGTTTTAATCTTTTTAATATTGCAATATTAATGTCATCCCTTCGGGATTTTTAAGCCTGAAAGGCTGGCATTAATGTAGTGCTTGAAAATAAAGAAGGTAAAAATCCCGAAGGGATGATATTAGAGAATAAATATTTTTAAAAGAGTTTTGTGCTTTACATAAACACTAGCTCTAGTTTAAATTGTTCATACTCTTTTCAGACCTTTCTATTGTGAAAAATAAAATAGAACCAATTAGCGGAACAAAAATGATAATGATTGCCCACATGAGTTTAGTCGTTCTATGCATTTGCTGATTGCTTAATAATGAAATTAACGCCACTATAAAAAGCACTAGAGATAGTATGCATAAAATTGTCCAAATTAAAAGGCCCGAACTTGGTTGAAGTAAATCCATTTTATTTTTATTATTCGTGAAGTTATAAAATAAAACCATGTAAGACGTGAAATGAGAAAATATTTGAATGGCAAATAAAAAATCTATTGCACAATAAAAGTTGAATCCCTACGAAAACATAGGGACAGGAAAAGATATACCGATGAAGGGCTCCCGACAAAAATATCGGGACACGTGCGGGATAGAAGTGAAAACCGAAGCGTAGCGTAGGTTGTAACGGATAGCCCGAACAAAAGCAAAATAGGGCTGTGAAAGTTCACAGCCCCAAATGCTTTATAAAAAATTAATAAAAATTATCTTCTACCACTGTAGCCGCTGCTATATTCTTTAGGTGCTCTTCCGCTACTTTGTTTTGGTCGGCCAGTGTTGCCACCAGCACTTCTTCCACCGCCACTACCGCTGTTACTACCGAAAGAACGTTGTGGTCTTTGTGGTCGTTGTTGTTGTTTTGGCCTGCCCATAATACCATTAAACGTTACATGGTAAGGGTGGTTTGTATTTGTAGGAATTTGCTTGCCTATTAATTTATGAATATCTCGTAAGCATTCTGTTTCTTCTGCTTCGCAAAATGAAAATGAAATACCACTTGCACCAGCACGACCTGTACGACCAATGCGATGCACATACGTTTCTGCAATATCTGGTAATTCGTAATTAATTACATGCGTAAGGTCATCTACATCTATACCACGAGCAGCAATATCTGTTGCGACTAAAATACGGGTACTTCTGTTTTTAAAATTGCCCAATGCACGTTGTCTTGCATTTTGCGATTTGTTGCCATGTATGGCTTCTGCACTAATGCCAATTTTTACCAAGTCTTTTACCACTTTATCTGCACCATGTTTGGTACGGGTAAACACAAGCGCAGTCTCTATTGATTTATCCGATAAAATAAATGCCAACAACGATGCCTTGTTTTGCTTTTCTACATAATACAAAGATTGTGTAATCGTTTCTGCAGTGGAAGACACTGGTGTTACTTCTACTTTTTCTGGATTCGATAAAATACTATTGGCCAATGATTGTATTTCGTTTGGCATGGTAGCAGAGAAAAATAATGTTTGTCTTTTTGCTGGCAGTTTTGTGATCACTCTTTTTACATCGTGCACAAAACCCATATCAAGCATACGATCTGCTTCATCCAATACAAAAATTTCTACGTCTTTAAGATTAATAAAACCTTGGTTCATCAAATCTAATAAACGACCTGGTGTAGCTACTAAAATATCTACGCCTCTGCGAAGTTCGTTTACTTGTGGGCCTTGGTTTACGCCACCAAATATTACGAGGTTTCTTAAGCGAATGTTAGCGCCATAAGAATTAAAACTCTCTTGAATTTGAATAGCCAACTCACGTGTGGGTGTAAGTATGAGCGCACGTATAGGGCGCTGACCTGCACTTTGCATGGTTTTTGGTTTTGCTAATAATTGCAGCATGGGTATGGCAAAAGCTGCGGTTTTTCCAGTGCCTGTTTGTGCACAACCTAGCAAATCTCTACCTGCTAAAATGTGTGGAATGGCACCTTGCTGAATGGGTGTAGGCTTTGTGTAGCCTTCGGTATCAAGCGCATCAAGAATGGGCTTAATAAGGTTTAAGTCTGTAAATAACAAAATATGTTGTTTTAAAAAATGAGTGCGGAAATGAAGGTTAACTTCATCACTAAAAAATTGGAGGAATGCTTTTGTTCGTAAAGCATCTTATTGGGGAAGTGTGTAAAAAATCTACAATAAATATCCGGGCTTTTAACGCCGCTTGTTAATGAACTGCCGCAAAGGTAAGGGTTTTGAATGACTTAGGAGTAAATAATGCAAATGGGGCTTGTTAAAATAATAAACTGAACAGAAATACTACTCCCAAATATCAGAAAAATCAACCTTTGCTTTGCATCCATCTTCCAAAATAAAAGTAAAGTTTTTAGGAGAAGTTGTTTTCAAAACATATTCATCGTTTACAAGTTCATACACTTCATTTTTCTTTGTTTGAGGATCTAGAATAAGATAATATTTTACCCCTTGTGATAAATAAATTTGTTTTTTTACATTTCTATCTTTTAATGCAGTAGAAGGAGATAATATTTCTACAACTAGAGCAGGTGGAAAATCTAAATATTTTTTTTCGATTTTTTTGCAAACCACCAATAAGTCGGGTTGAATAACCGTTTTGTTATTAATTTTCCAATCTATGGGTATATAGACTCTACATTTTCTACAAGCAATTTTTAAAGCTGTTTTAAAATTAGTGTATAAATTACCATTTACAATTTGATGAATAATTATAGGGAGGGGAGACATGGCATAAGGTATTCCTTCAATCAATTCCCATTGCCCTTCCCACTGACAATAATCAGCGTAGGTATAATTAGGTAAATATTTTTGTGCGATTGCCATTTTGTAAAATTAAATATTTTTTTCAAAATAGAGCTATGTTTATTTTAGTAATTATAAAGCTTTAGTTTGTGTAATTTCGAATTGCTAAGATCTGTTTATCAAAATTATTAATGTGGTTATCGCATTAATAATGCGTACATTTTCTTTAGAAGATAAAATAGTAATTTTTCAAAACATAAATAAGTCATCCAATACAATATTGTTTTGCATTAACTCCAAGCTATACTCGTTCTCAGCAATTGGGTGGTTAGTAATCATCGTTAGAAACAACTGTTTTTTTGTTTTACTTACGCTTTTAAATCGACTCATCTTTTCTTTTACGCTATTGCTAAATGTTTTTGTAAAACTAAATGCTTCTTCATAATATTTCATTTCGCAATAATTAATGGTATTATCTTTTCTATCTATTAATAAGTCTATTTGCAAACCGCCTTGTTTGCCTATGTTGTAATAATGTGTAGATACTTCGCTATATATTCCTCCAATGCCCAATTTTTGTTTTATTTGAGGTAAATGCCTAAATGCTAATAATTCAAAAGCAAAGCCTAACCATATTTTATAAGCTTGGGCGTTTACCATTTGCAACCACATGCCTTTTGTAAATTTTTTATTGGCTTTAATAAATCTGTGGTAAAAAGCAGTGTACTCATCGTGTAATCTATATACTTCTTCTCGTTTTTTTTGTCCGAATTGGTTTATGGTAATTATAAAGCCACAATCTATCAATTCTTGCATAGCCCTGTTAAATGGCCCGCCGTCTTGCACTTTACTTTTTACAACAATCTCACTGCGCAACATTCCTTTTTGCGAGCCCGCTATAGCAGCTACTATACGCTCGTGTGTGTAAGCATTTTTAAATAGTGCCTTATACAAATTATCGTACTCAATGTATAATTTGCCGCTGGGTTCAAAGCACATTCTTTCTATGGCTTGCGCAGCACTTTCGCCTTTTCGTATATCATCTAAATAATAGGGTATGCCGCCCATAGTCATGTATATTTTTGCAATATCCTGCTGGCTAAGTTTTATGTTTTTAGCGGTTAAAAATAAACTCGTTTCTAATAATGAAAAAGGCTCTAGCTTAATGACACTCGTAATTCTATTGTGCAGCCCTCCTTTATCGTTTGTAACTTGTTTTACCAACCATGAGCTAGCCGAGCCACAAATAATTAATATAAAATGTTTTTGTTTAGATAAATAATCGTTCCAAAAATGAGCAAGGTGTTGCAGAAAAATAGATTTCGCCGTAGCCATCCAAGGAAGTTCATCTAAAAAAATGGCTTGTTTTTTTTTTTTGCTAAGCGTTTCAAGATATTCTTCTAATTGAAAAAATGCTTCACCCCAATCTTTTGGTGTAGGTAATGCTTTTTTCTTTTTGTTATAGCCCAGTAATTTTCTTTGAAAATTTTCCAACTGCACTTTTGTACTACCTTTTTGTATGCCCGACATTTGAAAACAAATATTATCGGCAAAGGCGTTGTCTATTAAATACGTTTTGCCAACCCTACGCCTGCCCATGATGGCTACAAATTCAGATTTGCTCGAACTTTTTAGCAATGCTATTTGCTCTAATTGCGGTTTCCTTCCTACCATAATGTATCGTTTTCGAAAACAAATATACTTTTATAATTGTAAATAAGTGCCATTTTTTGTGAGATATTTCCAATTATATAAAATTTATAATTGTAAATAAGTGCCATTTTTGGTGAGATATTTACAATTATGTTTGATATAAATTCAAGCAAAAAAACAATACCTCCGCTTTTAAATGATTATAAATTGCCTAGAAATTTAGAAAAAACAAAAACATATAAAGCTCATTTTGGTGTTACGCCACCATTATTTCAATAGTTAAAAAATTATAAGCAAATAAAAATCACTCATTATTTCAGTGCTAATGCTGCCCAATCGCACTGAAAAACAACTCCAAACCAACAATTTAACAATTAAACAACCCAACCATTTCTCCCCTTCCCTTGCTATCCCACATTAAAACCGTACTTTTGCGCCCTCAAAAACAACCCCGCAAATAATTGCGGAACATAAAAAACACAAATGAATATTCGCAACATCGCAATTATTGCGCACGTAGATCACGGAAAAACAACATTGGTTGACAAAATTTTACATTCCACAAAAGTATTTAGAGACAACCAAGATACTGGTGAGTTGATAATGGATAGCAATGATCTTGAAAGAGAGCGTGGCATTACCATTTTTAGTAAAAACGCAGCGGTTGTATATAAAGATTGTAAAATTAACGTTATTGATACCCCTGGCCATAGTGACTTTGGTGGTGAGGTAGAGCGTGTATTGAAAATGGCGGATGGAGTTGTATTATTGGTAGATGCATTTGAAGGGCCAATGCCACAAACTCGTTTCGTATTGCAAAAAGCATTGGCATTGGGTTTAAAGCCTATTGTTGTAATTAATAAAGTAGATAAAGAAAACTGTAGGCCTGATGAAGTACATGATGCCGTTTTTGAATTATTCTTTAACCTAGATGCTACTGAAGAGCAATTGGATTTCCCAACATTTTATGGTTCGGGTAAAAACGGTTGGTTTAATGATTCATTAACACAAATTGATAATATTTTTCCATTATTGGATGGTGTTATTAAATATGTACCAGCACCAAAAGTAAACGAAGGATATTTGCAAATGCAAATTACATCGTTGGATTATTCATCTTTCCTTGGTCGTATTGCGGTAGGTAAAGTAGCACGTGGTGTGGTAAAAGAGGGGCAGCAAATAGCTTTGATGCAAGCCGATGGTACCATCAAAAAAATGAAAATAAAAGAGCTCTATGTTTTTGAAGGCATGGGCAAAAAGAAAGTAACAGAAGTAATAGCAGGCGATATTTGTGCGGTAGTAGGTTTAGAAGAATTTAACATTGGTGATACCATTGCTGATGCAGAAAACCCAGAAGCATTGCCGTTAATTAGTGTGGATGAACCTACGATGAGTATGTTGTTCAGCATTAACAACTCACCATTTTTTGGTAAAGAAGGTAAGTTTGTAACGAGTCGTCACCTTAGAGATAGATTAATGAAGGAAACAGAAAAAAATCTTGCATTGCGTGTAGAAGATACAGACGGTGCAGATAGTTTCTTGGTATTTGGTAGAGGTATTCTTCACCTTGGTATCTTAATAGAAACCATGCGTAGAGAAGGTTTTGAGCTTACAGTAGGTCAACCACAAGTATTGGTAAAACATATTGACGGTGCAAAAAATGAGCCGTATGAAAATTTGGTGGTAGATGTACCAGCAGAGTTTAGCGGTAAAGTAATTGACTTAGTTACACAACGCAAAGGCGAAATGTTGATTATGGAAACCAAAGGTACCATGCAACATTTGGAGTTTGATATTCCATCTCGTGGGTTGATAGGCTTGCGTAGCACCATGCTTACAGGTACTGCAGGCGAGGCTGTAATGGCACATCGCTTTACAGAATACAAACCATGGAAAGGTCCAATACCAGGGCGCAACAATGGTGTATTGCTTAGCAAAACTACTGAGCGTACAACAGGATATTCTGTAGATAAGTTACAAGATCGTGGACGCTTTTTTGTAGATCCAGGTGAAGATGTATATGTAGGCCAAATTATTGCAGAGCACATTAAGCCAGGTGATTTAGTAGTAAATGCAACGGAGGCAAAAAAATTAACCAACCACCGTGCAAGTGGTACAGATGATGCAAGTAAGGCAGCTCCAAAAATTCAGATGAGTTTAGAAGAATGCATGGAGTACATACAAGGTGATGAGTGTATAGAGGTAACACCAAAAAGCATTCGTCTTCGTAAAACAATTTTAGATGAAGATGCACGTAAGCGTGTAAGTAAAAGCATGAACGCAGAGTTGGCTTAGGCTAATATTAATATTTTAAAAGTCCCGATTGTTGTAATGATGATTGGGATTTTATATTAAATTTTTTTTCTCAAAGCCAAGGTTCGTGTCTCACGAAACTTTCGCTTAGTTTTTTTTGGGAGCGTGTGCGAAATATCGTTGATGAACATTTGTTCAGGGCTATACGCTGCAATCTTTTTTTCGTTCCTCAAAAAAGGATTTTTGCTTCTATCCCTGCTAGGCTCAGCAGAAAATCTTTGTTCAACTTTTACAGAAGCGTAGATTGAAGCGAAGGGTTCGTGTGACACGAACCTAGGCGGAGCTTTTTATAATATTTTTAAAAGTCCCGATTACAAAAGAAATCGGGACTTTTTTTATTCATCGAGGTTATTTTGTTAACGCTATAAACTCCGCCTTTGTATTTTCATCTTCAAACTTGCCTGAATAACTTGCGGTAATGGTGCTGCTATTGGTATCTCTTATGCCACGAGACGATACACACAAATGAACGGCGTCAATAATAACCGCTACATCATCCGATTGTAAAGCTTCTTTTAAGCCTTCGGCTATTTGATTGGTGAGGCGCTCTTGCACTTGCGGGCGCTTGGCATAATACTGCACCAAACGATTTATTTTAGACAGGCCAATAACTTGCCCACTCGAAATGTAGGCTACATGCACTTTTCCGATGATGGGTACAAAATGATGCTCGCAGTTAGAAAAAAGTGTAATGTTTTTTTCGATAAGCATTTCATTGTACTTGTACTTATTGTCGAATAGTTTTACGTCTGGTTTATTAGTAGGGTTTAAACCACTAAAAATTTCTTTTACATACATTTTTGCAACACGATGCGGCGTACCACTTAAGCTATCGTCGGTTAAATCTAATCCTAAAATATGCATGATAGATGCAAAATGTTTTTCTATTCGTGCAATTTTTTCATCATCAGTTTCATCAAAGGCACCTATGCGAAGCGGTGTTTCTAAAGAGGTTCCTATATGTTCTTCTCCAATTATATCGATTGTATTCATGTGTTCATTTCTTTTATCTTAGTCATTACTTTGTTTACCATTGCATCGCAATAAATTAAATTAAATTCAAAAATATCTTCTGCAGTGTACGATTTTTCTACTTCTTTTTTAAGCATAGCTTTGGCTCGGTTTAGTCGCACTTTTACATTGGCTTCGCTAATATTTAAAGTGCTTGCCGTTTCTTGCACACTAAGGCCATTTACTTCTCGTAAAGAAAAAACCATTCTATAATCAAAAGGTATTTGTTGTAATGCGTTTTCTATTACAAAATTTAGTTCTCTGTTTAAAACTGTTTTACTGGTATGTTGGTGGCTGGTAAACATTGGGGTAGATTTATCATCAATATTGTTTGCCAATTCATTTTTGAAACTCATTTTTGTTTTTTTTCTAAAGCAATTGTTCAGCATTATTTTTATTATCCAAGTTTTGAAAGAAGCCTCATTTTTAAACGTAGATAAATTGCTGTAGGCATCTATAAAAGTATCCTGCATTAAATCTTGCGTATTTTCAAAACTATAGCCATAGGACCTGCCTACTTTATACAAAAAGGGGTTGTTTCTGCGAATGAGTATTTCAAATAATGCGGTTTCATTATTTATAATTTTTTGTATAACCTCTATATCGGTGTATTGCTCAAATTTTTCCATTGGTAAAATGTTATTTTTTATGACATGTATTTTGCCATGCGAGCCATGGTGAGTGCTGCTACTGCCATTACCAGATCACGAACAGCTACATCTACATGTTTGAAACCCACCAAAAGCACCAATGCAATAACGGTAAGCCAAGCTGCTACAATATAACCGCCCATTTCTGTTTTCTTAAATACGATTAAGCCTGCTGCAATTTCTAATACGCCTACTATCATCATTAATACAGCTGCAGAAAAAGGTAGCACGCTTGCTAGAGATGCAGGTACATACTCCGCCCAATTGGTAAGTAAATTAAGAAATTTATCTGCACCAGCAATGATGGGCACAGCTGCAAATGTTATTTTCAATAAATTGAATGTAGGCTTTAATGCTTGGTTTAAATTGATTGTTTCCATTTCCCTATAGTTTTTTTTAATTAATAAGTTGGTTATACTTATTAGAGTAAGTGAGAATGGAAAAGGTTACAAAAAAGAAAAAATAATTATGCCAAATAAAAAGGTGGCGACTATTTATTCAGCAAAGAATAAATAACCGTATCTAAAAACTTACCATCATAAAATTCATTTTCTATTAAATGCGCTTCTTTTACAAAACCATTTTTTTCTAAAACCCTTGCAGATGCTGTATTTGCAGGATCAATTATTCCTTCGAGGGAATGCATGTTCATTTGGTTAAAACCATAATCTATCATTAATGTAATGGCTTCGGTTATTATACCCTTGCCGTGGTACTCAGGTAAAAGCATGTAACCAATTTCACTTCTAAAATGCTCCCAACGAATTCTGTAATGTCCAATAATGCCAATTAATTTTGGATTGCCTTTTAAGGTTATGGCCCAATTAATACCCTCATTTTTTTCAATTTTATCTTGTATCATTTTTATATGCTCCAAGGCTTCTTCATGTTTAGTAACTAAAGGACGAGGAATATATTTCATCGTTTCTGCATTGCTGCGCAAAATAAATACTTCGTTTACATCTTCTGTTGTAATTTGCCTTAATAGTAATCTATCTGATTCTAGGTTTTGAAAAGGGAGAAAAGAAAAAATTTCCATAACTTTTTTATAGAAGGAAAGTTACAAGATTTGTTTTAAACAATAAATATGTGTATTTCAAAAAAGTGGTCCTGCCAAGAATCCCCCCTGCGAAGCATTTGGGCAGGGAACTTGGATCTAAAGTTTAGTCCCGCACTTGCTGCGCATTGGCGTCAAGGTAACTTTTACATTTATCTCACTAGAGCCAATATCAGCAGGCCTTTCACTAAACCGCTGACGGGGTTTACAACCGCCGTCAGGGTTTGCGAACCTTTCTTTAAATTATAGAAAAGATTGAGTAACCCCAACAGTGGCTTTCAGCCCTGTTGGCGGTTGCGTAGAGACTAAAACCCTGTATCTAC
>JAYTLA010000003.1:0-7299 GCA_043729825.1 Ferruginibacter sp. | reverse complement strand
AATGCCAGGAAAAAAAAGAACCTACCAACCCCATACCCGTCGTAGAAAATCTGTACATGGATTTCGTGAGCGTATGAGCACTGCAAATGGCCGTAAGGTGCTTGCAAGTCGTAGAGCAAAAGGACGTCATAAATTGACCGTTTCTGATGAGCACGGTTCAAAAAAATAGACGTAATTGTTTTGCCCTTGTGGCAGGAAAATATTTTGAAGCCCTCTTTTATTGGAGGGCTTTTTTGTGGGGTGAGGTGTAGAGATGACATCTTTTTAAAAAGATATCATCTCTGTAGCAAGCACTCTGCTATTTCCTGTTTTGTGCGGCTTCTAAAAAAAGCTCAAAAAAAAGCTCTGTAATACCTATTAATACACGTTTTTTGTTTTTGTCATGGGTGTCCCTGTTGAATTTGAGCGATATGTTATATTTGTTTTGTGTTTGTACGTAAAAAACCCAATAAGAGCGGAGTCGTTAGTGTTCAAATTATCGACAAGTCATCGGGAAAGTATGAATTGTACAGAACCGTTGGTAGTTCTAGTGACAAGATAGCAATAGCAACGCTAGTAAGCAAAGCGAAACTAGAAATATTAGAGATTAGTAAACAGTCTTCCTTACCCTTTAATCATTCATTGGAGAACGACTATATCAATACACTCATTGATAATATCGAATCATTCTACTTGGTTGGACCAGAATTATTATTAGGTAAAATATTTGATGAAATTGGATTTAATGCCATACAAGATATTCTGTTTAGACATCTTGTAATCGCTCGTTTAGTTTACCCTGTAAGCAAGTTAAAGACAGTAGATTATCTTTTTAAATATAAAGGTATAGAAACAAGTGTATACAGCATTTATCGTTATTTAGATAAGTTACATGCAACGCAAATAGAACTTGTACAAAAAATAAGTTTAACACATACACTACAATTATTTGACAATAAAATAGCCATTGTATTTTATGATGTAACCACTTTGTACTTTGAAGCTAGTGACGAAGATGATTTACGTAAAATGGGCTTTAGCAAAGATGGTAAACATCAGCAACCACAAATTGTTTTAGGATTATTAGTGAGTGAAGGTGGGTATCCACTAGACTATGATATTTTTGAAGGAGATAAGTACGAAGGAGATACTATGCTACCCATTATTGAACATTTTATAACCAAGCATAATCCAGAGCAATTAATTGTAGTAGCAGATGCAGGTTTACTTTCTAATAAAAATATTAGAGCCTTAAAAGAAAAGAAATACCAATATATACTTGGAGCAAGAATTAAGAATGAAACCGCTATTGTAAAAAACAACATATTATCTCAATCATTATTGGATAATCAAAGTACAATCATACAAAAAGAAGATGGGAGTTCACTTATATTAAGTTACAAAGAAAATAGAGCTAAAAAAGATGCTCATAATAGAAAGAAAGGATTTGAAAAATTAAAAGAGAAAGTAAAATCAGGTAAGCTATCGAAAAGTAATATAAATAACAAAGGGTACAACAAATACCTAAAATTAGAAGGGGAAGTTACCATTGATGTAGATGAAGAAAAATATAAGGAAGATGCAAAATGGGATGGGCTCAAAGGATATATAACCAATACATCTTTGACCAAAGAAGCGGTAATAGAAAAGTATAGTCAACTATGGCAGATTGAGAAGGCTTTTAGAATTTCTAAATCTGATTTGCAAATAAGACCAATATATCATCATCTAAGAAAAAGGATAGAGGCTCATATTTGTATTTCTTTTGCAGCCTGTAAGATATATAAGGAACTAGAAAGGCAATTAAAAGAAATAGAATCAGCTCATAGTCCCGGGAGTGTGATAGATATTTTGAAAACAATCTATATGGTTACATTGCAAACTCCATATTCTAATGACTTACATAAAAGGTTAATCTTAAAAAACAAAGAGCAGGTTGAAATAGCTAAAATTTTTAACCTCGAAATTTAGCTCGGGTGTCCCAGCGCACAAGACAGGTGAGGTGTAGAGATGACATCTTTTTAAAAAGATATCATCTCTGTAGCAAGCACTCTGCTATTTGGACTAAAGATTGATTTTTCAAAAAGATATTGCATATTTGCTTTCTATAATAATTGATTATCTAACAAACTGCATTATGAAAGATAAGTATGTAGCAAATTTTGTAGAAGATAGTATTTATCATGTATATAACCGTACCAATAATAAAGAACCACTTTTTTTGAAAAAATATAAAAAAAATCACTGATAGAAAGATTTTTTAAACATACATCTTCTTAAAGAGTTGATACCTTCTAGCAGAGATGACATCTTTTTAAAAAGATGTCATCTCTATAGTATCCTCAACTCACCCCCTTCTCTTTCATAATTTTGTTTAGCCATTTTAGCATTGCAAAAATGATAAACGTTGCAGAAAGTAATAAAGCAAAATTTACCCAAAAGAAATTTGCTTTGTGTTCGTACCCATCCCACATGGTGGCGAGCAAGCCAGATAATTTATTGCCGATAGACGTAGCTAAAAACCAGCCTCCCATCATAAGCGATGTAATGCGCACGGGGCTTAGTTTTGATACGAGCGATAAACCCATTGGGCTAAGCAATAATTCGCCAATGGTAATAACACCATATGTGCCCATAAGCCACCATACACTCGCTTTTTCTGCACCGCTATTGGTAATATAAGCAGCGCCTACCATTACCAAAACCGACAATGCAGATATCAATAAACCAAAAGCAATTTTGGTAGCCGTGGATGGTTCTTTTTGTTTTCTTCGCAAAAAACCAAAGAATGAAATAACCAATGGCGTTAATAAAATAACCCATCCAGGGTTTATAGATTGGCTAAGTGGAGTGCTCCACAATGTAGCTTTGCCTCCTTCAGCAGGAAGATTTTTTTGCTCCACATTTTTAAAATAAATTGGGTAATTATATTCCTTTAAAACTTTCCCATCTTTTTTTTGCAATCTAAAAAGGCCATCATATAAGTTTACAGAATCTTTTTTATATGTAATAGTATCGGCTTGTTTTAATGCTCTAAAAACATTGCCAGTTGTTCCATCTACTTGTCTATCTGTATAATTATCTGCCCAAATGGTAAGTGCTGTTCCATTTTGTTTAAATACTGCCCAAAATAAAATAACGGCTGCAAAGATGGCGAGTAGTGCAGCAATTGGTCTTTTTTCATCTGCAGAAGCTTTTATATAAAGTGTAGCATAAAAATAAATTACTGGTAAGCAAGCAAAAATAAAAGCATCATTACTATCACTTTTAAAAAGATCGCCTGGTATAAGCCAACCAATAATTCCTGCAATTAAAGATGGAATAAAAATGGTAAACACAATTTTACTAAAGGGCATATCCTCTTTCGACATTGGCTTTTTTATATCTCCACTTTTATAATGCCTTGTACCAGTTATAAAAATAATGACACCTAAAAACATGCCGACGCCTGCTGCCACAAATGCATACTTCCAGCCCCAAACGATTATTATAGCGGCACTAAAAAAATTGCAAATAAATGCGCCAATATTTATGCCCATGTAAAAAATATTGTAACCTTCATCTTTTCGTTGAGTATATTCTGGCGTAGAGTAAAGGTTACCTAAAAGCGTACTAATATTTGGCTTGAAAAAGCCATTGCCAAAAATGACCAAAGTCATGGATAGATACAACATACCCAAACTATGAACAGACATTAAGCAATAGCCCACACCCATCATAAGTCCACCTGCTATAATTGATCTTCGATATCCAAAATATCTATCTGCCAATAAGCCACCAATAAATGGTGTAAGAAAAACAAGTGCTATAAAAGTACCGTACAAATCGGATGCATCTTTATTACTCATTGCAAAACCAATTTCTACATTTTTTAGGTAGAGCAAAAAAATACCAATCATTAAATAATAGCCGAAGCGTTCCCACATTTCGCTAAAAAATAAAAAGGGTAGGGCTTTAGGATGTTTTTTCCACATGGTTGAATTGTTTTGAAAAAGGAAGATAAAAAGAAAAGGCGACTTTTTGAAGAAGTCGCCTTTAAATGCAGTGAAATAATAATTTAATTTAGACCATGCATCATTTTTTTAAGTTTCTTACTTAAGAAGAAAAGGATAATTCCTGCAACACTAGAAAAAATTACAAAAACAATAAAGTAAGAATATAAATCATGAATGCCTAACATCTGTGCCATTTTAGAAGGAGCCTCTGTAGATTTTGGGTCTGGATATAGGGAACTCATAAAGCCAGCCAATTTATTTCCAGTAGCAATTGCTAAAAACCAGACACCCATCATTAATGAAGTAAATCTTCCGGGTGTAAGTTTATTTACCATAGCAAGTCCAATTGGGCTTAAAAATAATTCTCCAATAGTATGCAATAAGTATAAGCCACTAAGCCATAATATGCTTGCACCAGCAGTAGGAATATTTCTAGATCCCATAGCAATAAATAAAAAGCCTAATGCAAGAAGCCCTAATCCTAAAGCTTGCTTAAGAGGTGCTGGGGGGGAGATTCCTTTGTTTGAAAGTCTTGTCCACATTGATGCAAAAGGCAAAGCCAATAGCATTATAAAACCAGCATTAAAACTTTGAAAATAACTAGCTGGCATTGTCCAGCCAAGAATATTTCTATTTGTTTGTTCATCAGCAAAGAAAGTGAGAGAAGCTCCTGCTTGCTCAAAACACATCCAAAAAAAGATTACAAAAATCATAATAATGATAATTACCCATAATCTATCCTTTTCTATCTTAGTTAATGTATTATCAGTAATAATAGTAAGCGGTGCAATTAATGTCATGCTATAAATTAAAGAACCCCAAACATCTAATTTTGCCACAAAAAATAAAATTGAGAAAGCTAATAAACCTCCACCAATTAAGATGCCTAATTGTTTGGTGCTAAATCCTCCTGCATTTTCTTTTGGCGTTTCTAAGCCAGCACTTTCTATGCCTACATTATCATTTGGTTGATTTTCGGCAATAGCTGTTTTTTGAGTTTTATTAGGCTCAACTCCCAATTGTCTTCCATCGGGGTCAACTACATATTTATCTTTTGTAAAATAAAATAAAACTAAACTGATTAACATTCCAATTCCAGCTGCCAAAAATCCCCATTTGAAATCAATATTTTCTCCTAGATACCCGCAAATGAGTGGAGCAAAAAAAGCACCTGCATTTATTCCCATATAAAAAATGGTATATGCTGCATCTTTTCTATTATCATTTTCTGTATATAATTGTCCAACCATTGTTGAAATATTTGGCTTAAAAAAACCATTGCCGAAAATTAGAGCGGCTAAACCGACCCACATTAATGAGATACCAGTTGCTTGGCTAGAGTGTGCAATCTGAGCACTGAAAAACATCATGAATTGTCCCACTGCCATTAGCAAGCCCCCAATAAAAATACTTTTTCTATTACCCCAGTACCTATCTGCAACATAACCACCAATAAGTGGGGTCAAATAAACTAAACCTGTATAACTGCCATAAATATTTGAAGCAAGTGCTTTATCACCATTAAAAAGCATTTTTGTCATAAAAAGAATAAAGATTGCTCTCATTCCATAATAACTAAATCTTTCCCAAAATTCAGTAGCAAATAAAACGTATAAACCCTTTGGGTGTCCCTTTTGTATTTGTTGTTCCATCATAATTACAATTTTAGTTCTAGTAGATTTTTGATAATTGAATACTCAAAATAGGTAATTCTTTTTACTTATGAACAAATCTCTATTAACACCAATATTTTTAGTATTTTAAAGAATGCTATAAACATCTTTTTGTAAAAAATATTTTTATGATTTAAAAGGTTTTAAATTCGCTTACTTCATATAAATAAATCTCAAATATTAATTAAAAATGAACATCCTCATAATAGGTGCTGGTGGTAGAGAACACAGTTTTGCATGGAAAATAAAACAGAGCCCACTCTGCGAAAATCTTTTTATTGCACCAGGGAATGCAGGTACAGCCACTTGTGGAATAAACTTAGATATTGCTGTTTCAGATTTTGAAAAAATAGCCGCTGCAGCAGTAGAAAACAAAATAGATTTAATATTAGTAGGGCCCGAAGAACCTTTAGTGAAAGGCATTGTGGATTTTTTTAAAAACAACGAAACATTTTCACACATAAAAATTATTGGTCCAAATAAAGAAGCAGCACAACTTGAGGGAAGCAAGGCTTATGCAAAGGATTTTATGATGCGCCATGGTATTCCAACAGCGGCATACAGAGAATTTGTAGCTACAGATTTTGAAACAGGTATTGAATATATTAATACACACGATATGCCATTGGTTATAAAAGCAGATGGACTGGCAGCGGGTAAAGGCGTGCTTATTTGCAATAGCCAAGTAGAGGCTAGGGCTGAGTTTGAGCTGATGCTTATGCGTTCTAAATTTGGTGATGCCGGAAAAAAAGTGGTGATAGAAGATTTTTTGCAAGGCGTAGAAATGAGTGTTTTTGTATTGACAGATGGCAAAAACTATGTGTTATTGCCAGAGGCAAAAGACTACAAACGCATAGGTGTAGGCGATACAGGATTGAATACTGGAGGAATGGGTGCAGTGAGCCCTGTGCCAATAATGACGGAAAGTTTGAAAGAAAAAATAATTAAAAAAATTGTAGAGCCTACCATACATGGTTTACAAAAAGACAATTTAGATTACAAAGGTTTTGTATTTATTGGATTGATGATAGATAAAGGAGAAGAACCCTTTGTAATAGAATATAATTGCCGCATGGGCGACCCAGAAACTGAAGTGGTAATACCAAGATTGAAAAACGATTTGGTTGAATTATTAAATGCAACAGCTACTGAAACACTTGATAGTATTGTGATACAAACAGAAGAAAAATCCGCAGTAGCAATGGTAGCAGTGAGTGGTGGCTACCCAGGTGTATATGATAATGGAAAAATTATAGAAGGATTAAATGCTTACGACTTACCCGAAAGTTTATTGTTTCACTCTGGTACAAAACAAGTGGGCGAAGATGTTGTAACCAACGGTGGGCGTGTGTTGGTGGCTGTTTCCTTTGGAGAAAACATTACAGAAGCTGCAGAACAATCAGATTATTTATTGCAACAAGTTTACTTTGAAGATATGAAATACAGAAATGATATTGGTTACGAATTCAAATAATTTATTTTAAAAATATAGCCTTTTTAAAACACTAAATATATTAGCAAAGTTCTTTATTGGAAAGGATTTGTAGAAAAAAGAAATTATTGTTGTCCGAGATAATGCTCTAAAGTTATCATTATTTTTTTTAGATACTTAACCCTGCTCACACTTCCTTACATTTCCATTTTAGTTTGCA
>JAYTLA010000002.1:0-11892 GCA_043729825.1 Ferruginibacter sp. | reverse complement strand
ATACCGCTGTTGCTACCCCTGTATTGCTATTGATTGTAGCTACAACAGTATTACTACTACTCCATACACCTCCAGATGTACTATTGCTTAATGTGGTAGTCTTGCCTACACATACACCACTATTGCCCGTAATAGGACCTACCACAGGATTGGAATACACATTAACTACCTGTGTTACCGTTGTACTACAGTTGTTCGCATTGGTTACCGTATAGCTGATTGTAGCACTACCTGACGCTACGCCTGTCACCACGCCTGTATTACTGTTTACCGTAGCTACACCTGTATTACTACTGCTCCAAACTCCACCACTCGTACTATTGCTTAACGTCGTTGTTTTACCCACACACACAGTAGGATTACCCGTAATAGGACCTACAACAGGATTGGAATACACATTAACTTGCTGTGTTACCGTTGTACTACAACCATAACTATTCGTTACCGTATAACTTATCGTTACTGTACCAAAAGATACTCCAGCCACTAATCCAGTAACACTGTTCACCGTCGCTACTACCGTATTACTGCTAATCCATAAACCTCCAGAAGGACTACTACTTAACTGTATCATCCCGCTTACACATACACTACTACTACCCGAAATCGAATTAACAATAGGTGCTGAATATACTGTAACTGTTATTGGTGAGGATGCTAAACTACTACAACCATTGGAATTTGTAGTAACAATAGTATAATCACCACTATTGTTTACAACATAAGTTTGATTAATTGCTCCTAAAATTAAAATTCCATTTTTATACCATTGGTATGTTGTTGCAGAACTACTTGTTAAGGTAACTGAACCCCCTGAACAAAAAGTTATTGGGCCATTTGCACTTATAATTGCTGCAGGAATAAAGCAATTGTATACTGTTAAATATACTGTTGCTGTATCACACGCTGTTGGTGTGCCATTATCACATACCCTGTACACAAACTTATCGGTACCTACATAATTGTTGTTTGGTGTATACGTAAACGTACCATTACTATTCAATACCACACTACCATTTAATGGTGCCTGGATTGGTGTAGTCGTTACCGTTTGTGTATGACCTTGTGGATCCGTATCATTCAATAATACATTGCCACTCACTGGTACATTCTTCGTTGTACTCGCTGCATCATCATTGGCATACGTCTGATTTGTGCCTGGTGATGGTGATGCTGTTACGGTTACTGTTACCTTCGCTGTATCGCAAGCTACTGGTGTGCCATTATCACATATTCTATATAAGAAACTAGTCTCCCCTACAAAACCTAGTGTTGGGGTAAACGTTATCGTTCCATCTCCATTCACTACAGCTGTACCATTATTTACAGGACTGATAATCGTTGGTAAACCTTGCGTATTACCTTCTGGATCTGTATCATTGGCTTTTACTGCAATCACCACTGGTGTAGTGTTTGGTGTTGTCGCCTCATCATTCTGAGCTATCGTGGTATTTACTCCTGGTGCAGGATTTGGTCGAACTTCTATCGATAATAAAGCAGTATCACATACAATACCTGTACATACTTTATACTTAATACTGTCTGTTCCAATAAATCCTGTTGGTGGTGTATAGGTATATGTACCATTTGGATTCATGGTTAGTGTACCTCCATTAGATGGTATGCCTATTGGTGTGAATACACTGCCTGGAGGATATAAATCATTCGTACTTACATCGCCCGTTGTTGGGGTGTTGACTACCGTTTGATTGATGTCGTTTTTCGCAACTAATGGTGGACTAACTACTTTAATTGTATCTACTACATCATCACAATTAACCGGAGTTAATTTATCACATAATCTATAGGTAATTGCATAATTGCCTATTGGTGTTCCTGGGGCAACTGTTACTGCTCCTGTAGAAGTATTGAGTGTTATTCCCGCTGGATATATTCCTATTGGTGTAATTGTAGCATTGCCACTTGGGCCAAGTACAACTGGATTTCCATTAATATTATCGTTTGTCGTTACATTCGTTATTGCAGTTCCACCATTTGTTGATATAGTTCCATTTTCTGTAACAGCATTTACTGAATAATTACTTGGTAAAAGAATGGTAATATATAAAATTGCTGTATCACATTTGCTTGGAGCAGTAGGGCATGGGCCGTTATTAGGAGAAGGCACATCACATATAATGTATGCTAACGAATCTTTACCAAGAAAATTTGAATTTGGTGTATACTTCAAATCACCATTAACTTCAACAATTACAGTACCATTAGAGGGTTGCAAAATACCAGAAGATAAAGAAACTATTAGAGCATTATTATCAGGATCAGTATCATTGGATAACACATTTGAAACTAAATATGTATTTAAATTTCCAGTGGCCGTATCATTATTGGCAATTGGTTTTTGATTTACAGGTGCTGGGTTTATGCTTATTACAACTTTAGCAGTTGAACATAATTGTGGATTACCATCATCACAAATTCTATATACTAAAGAATCTTTGGGTCCTGTATACCCATTATTAGGTGTATATTGTATTTGATCTCCAACTAAAACTGCTGTTCCATTTAATGGTTGGCTTACTATTGAAACTGTTAATATTCCGTTTTCTGGGTCAGAATCATTCGCTAAAACATTTATGGTTACAGGTTGGCATTGATTTGCTGAAACACTATCTCTAACTGCAACTGGTGGTCTATTTATTATAGTAATAATCACAATTGCTGTATCACAATATGGCTCAAGACCGCAAGTTGTTGAACTTCCTTCACAAATTTGATATATTAATGTATCGTTGCCTGTATAGTTGTTATTAGGTGTGTAAATAATATTATTTCCTGAAACAATTGCTAAACCATTTTTTGGGTTTACAGTTATTGTTGGTGCTCCTGAAGCTGGCCCATCTGTATCGCTATCATTAGCTTTTACATTAATATTAACTGCAGTATTAGAATTTGTTGATACTACGTCTTTGTTTGCAAGAGGAGGTGCATTTGTTACTTTTACAATTACCCAAGCCGTATCTGCAAGTCCGAAATTATCTACAATTCTATATTTAAAACTTGTTGTTCCTTGAAATGAGTTATTTGGAGTGAAAACTATATTATTACCTACAATTGCTGCACTACCACCTGATACTGTACCTATAATATTGGTTAAAGTAATTATATTGCCTGCATCTGGGTCACTATCATTATTTAATACTGCTATAGTTTTGGGTGTACTTGAAGGTGTTGAAGCTGTATCTAAATTGGCTAAAGGTGCCCTATTTGGTATTGGAGTACAAGGCAAAGGCATTTCATAAGTGATAGTAAAAGTTGGTCGACTATTAACATCACTTTCTTCAGATGTATAAAAATAAAATTTCTTATCTACTTGAACACTTGTAGTTGTTTGGCCAATCATGATGCCTCTATTTGTGCTGGTATCTGAAATCCAAGAGTTAAAGGCAGAGGTTATGTTAAAACTAACTTTATCATTATTGTCTGCAGTTCCTGGTCTAGTTAAAGATAAAGTTGATAGTGGTGTAGCTATAAAATCACTACCTGGTGTTGTCCATAAAGATCCAGTTTTTCTACTGTTCCATGTAACAGAAGATTCAATCCAATTAGGACTGCCAGTAACTTGATATGCAGAGAAAGACATTGTGGTATTATCTCCACCTGCAACAGTAAGTGTTAAAGAAGCGTTAGTTATCACTGCACCTGAAGGAACAAGACTAGCTAAACTTGCATTTGTAATTTCAAACAATCCTCTTTGCTTCTTAGAATCTTGAAAGCCAAGTTGCATTTTAGAATCATTTCCTTTATTTTCATCTTTCTTGTAAGCACTAATCATTGCATCTACAATTGTTGTAGTGCTTACAGTTTGAGGATTGCCTGTATCTAATGGTTTGTATTGACCACTAGGGCAACCATCATCCACAACATTAAAAAATACTTTTGCTTCACTACAAACGCCTAATGAATTGCAAATTCTGTAAGTAAGAGAATCTGGCAAACTAATATCGGTATTATTAACATAAGTTAAAGTAGAATCTGCATTTACGCTAATTTTTCCATTTACAGGATATTGAACAATTGTTACTCCCAGTGGAAGTTCAGTTGGATTATCTGCATCAGATCTTACATCAAATTTTAGAGGAACATCTTCGGAAACATTATAATATAATGTTGCTGCTATTAATGCTGCAGGTACACAACTATAATTATTTAAATAAACTGCATCTGCACGTAAATCTGCAGTTCCTGCAGTTCTATATATTATAATATATCTAAATCCACTAGGTGGTAAAGTAAACTCCTGTGAAGTTTCATTATTTGGATCTGAATTTGAAAGACTTCCAACAAAAGTTCTTGCTCCTCCAATTGTTGTTCTTGAATAAATAGATGCTGTAACACCTGAGCCCAAAATTCCTGAAGCTATAATTGCTTCAATTCTTTTTGCAGTACTATAAGTTCTAATACTTCCAAAGTCTAAAACTAATGAATCAGACGAAGCATTTAAAACAGCATATGATGAAGGGTCTGAATTATCATAATAATTCACAAAAGCACCTGTAGGATTTGTAACAGAATTATTTGTTTGTGCGATTGCAGTATCTTGAGAAGATACCCCATAGTAAAACCCAGGGTAACAACCATTCATATCTGGCGTGCCTACTCCTACAGTAACTGTTGCAGTATCACAAAGTGATGGGCTACCATTATTACAAACTACATAGTCTGTTGTGGCTACACCTGTAAACCCAAAATTTGGTACAAAGCTCACTGTAGTTCCATTTGTAGTCCATGTTCCATTATTTGAATTTAATATTGCAGTAACAGTTAAAGTTCCCATATCAGGATCTGTATCATTATTTAAAACATGAATCACTAAAGGTGTTATTGGTATTAGATTACATTGAGAAGAAATAGTGCCAAAATCATCTGCTGCAATTGGTCTTCTTGGTGCTGGAATAATTGTAACCATGAATGATTGAAAAGAAGTTCTACCACAATTATCAGTTATTTTGAGGCTTATAACACAAGGTGTGTTACTCGATACACTTGGTGGTGTATAAGTCGGGTTTGCAACAGTTGCATTTGAAAATGAGCCACCACAACTTGTCGACCATTGGTATGTAAAAGTACTATTTGGAATAACAGAACTTATTGTTGAATTAAAATTGTAGGTAGAAGTACTTGATAGGGTTTGCCCATTTGTGATACCTGTAATATTTATTTGAGGAGTTTTTTCTTTATTAGCAAAAAAGCTGAAGTTTAAAAACGCTCTTTGAGCTGCTACATTTGCAGCTCCACTTCCACTAACATCATGTGCACCTTCAAACATTACATAACCTCTATTAGGATCATCAAATCCTCTACCATAAACTAAAGTTGCTGCAACATTTCCATTAGCAAAATTTGGACTCGGAACATTCACTTGTGTTGGATCATAAACTAATATTTTAGCCCCAGGATTCCATCTTGTTGCTCCACCAGCATTTGTTGTTTGTAAAGGAATATAAACTTGTTCAGCACCACTTTGTTGTGCAGCATCAATTGTTCCAATATATTGAGCCACGGGATCACTAAAGTTGGTATTAATATAAGGAACTGAGCCATCATTATGATTGTTTGCATTTATTAAACTATTTTGTGGCCATGGTGTTGGAGTAATAATCGAATTTTTTGTAGACAAGAAATTCATTTGTTGAGATGAGTTACTTGGGTTTATTGAGTTAGATAAAGCACTACCAGCTCTACAACCTACCCAAATTGCCCCTTTATATGTTAAGTTCCAAGAATATAAATTACTATGTGTAGCCCAAGTTGGATCAGCATGAGGCATAACATAAATATCATCGCAATTATTTAATAATTGCGGGTCTTTAAAATAATAAGAATTAGGAAATAATGTATTGTTAATTCCAGCATTATTAATAAACTTTTCTGCAATACTTCCATTATTTGAATCTAGTACCCATCTCGGAACACTTGTAATAGTTTCAGTAACATCAACAGTTAAAGGAGAGGTCGTTGTTACAAGATTTACGCCCTGACCAGCCCAATAAGTTAATCTTGCTTGTACAGCAGAAGTAATAAATTCTTTAGGTATAATAAACGTGCCTCCTCTAAAATTTGTAGCATTGTATGTAAAATCATTGCCATCTTTAGCTTTACCCTGAGCAATTACCCACTTTATTGGAACTTGATAATTACGTAACAAATCATAAATAAGCCCATAAGGTTTTAATGAATTTGCAATAGTTTGGGGAGTTACTCCCATATTTATTATTTGTGATCCCGTTGTAAGGGTTTCATTTACTGCAAAAGCAGAAATACTTGTAGTAAACCACAAGCCAAGCATCAACAATAATTTGTTGAAACCCTTTGCTACATTAGTTTTAAATGAAATTA
Organism: Ferruginibacter sp.; assembly: GCA_043729825.1. Classification (GTDB taxonomy): domain Bacteria; phylum Bacteroidota; class Bacteroidia; order Chitinophagales; family Chitinophagaceae; genus Ferruginibacter. The sequence goes on along the minus strand of JAYTLA010000002.1, from coordinate 5,535 downwards.
CAGAATTACCTTTTTTACTCGTAAACAAAAAAGGCAATACTACTAAAAGCAGTATTTTTACTAGGTTAGGAGTTGATCCTAGGGGTAGATTATTCATATTTAGGGTATTACATATGAATATCGAGAAATCAAAAACGCCGTTTTTACGCCTTCGAGAAATCGATATCTTGTTTATACAGATTATATCAACCTATTTAACGAAATTCGAAACTGAAATATTGTTTTTGAAATTTTGATGTTAATAACTTAAATCAAAAGCAAAACAAACCCCCAAAACTTATTCAGTAATGGGGGTTTATTGTTTTGTTTATCTTCCCTAATATGACCCTTTGTTATTTAATATTTAATAATGAATATTTATTATTTAATGATTTAAGATTATTTCCCATTCACCATTCACTATTCATCATTTTATTTATTTTTAGTGATGATGAGTTTAGCGGGTTGATAACGCTGTTCATCACCCTCAAGTGTTACGATATACAAGCCATCGGTTATCGTAGTTTGACTCTCGATAAGATTGATGTTGACTTGATTGTCTCCTGTATAAGCAACTACTATTTGTTGTTTTACTAACCTGCCTGTTGCTGCTTCGTACACTTTAAGCAGTAAAGCTTGTGAACTATTGCTCTTGAACTTGGTTACGAACCTGCCATTGCTTGGATTTGGATAGATGCCGATTTGTTCTACCACCACTTCTGTTGGTATCGTATTATTAATGAACCTTACCTTGCTTAAGTTTGCACTCAGCACCGTAGCACTACCTGTTGGATTGATGAAGCTGAAGTTCACCGCTGTAATATCACTTGCTGTGATGTTACTGTTGTATTTGGTAGACTTGAACTGGCTTAAACTAACCTTGTATTCTTTGTCCAGTCCATCTACACTCATCGTATAACTATACTGATCTTCCCAGTTCACTATGCCTTTTTTCACCAGTGTTACTCTTAAATTCGTAGTACCTACTGCATTTACATTGAACTTAAGGTCTTGGTAAGCTGTTACATCTTGCTCTACACCTCCACCCATCATCGTTTTGTAAATGCTGATGTAGTTCTTCGTAGTGCCCACCAGCTCTACATTTCTCATGAGTCTGTACTCATTGGATTTACTCGTGTAGTTGCCCTCATTAATCACGTTGAACTTGTTGATGGTGGTTTTGGTCTTGTCATAATCCAAACTCCAAGTACCATCTGCTAAGTATACTAAATCGGTTAACTTATTGTTCAAGTAAACATACATACTGCCCTCATAGTAATCTTTCACTGGCACACTTAAAGTAGTAGTTCCATTGGCAGCTACTGTAAATGGTATCTTTCTAGTTGTAGTACCTGCATTCTCATTGGCTTTCTCCTCTATTTGGAAGTAACCTGTGGTATTGGCTGTATTATTTTGTAACGTTAAAGTTAAATCAGTGGCTTTTCTGTTGCCTTTGCTGATATAGGCTTTGGGTAAGTCTGCACTGGTTACACTATTCACCCCTCCATTGTTTTGTAACTTGCTAATAATGTCTTGTGCCATGGCTTGTACCATATCGTAACTAATTGCCCATAACTGGAAGTTATATAACTTCTCGTCTGCTTGGTAGTTATCGGTAAACCAATTGCTCTGTAAACTAATCGTACTTCTATTGGCTGCTGTGCCTGCACTGAGGTTCACTGCAAACTCTATCTCGCCTGTTCTTTGTTTAATCTTATACGCCATTAAGCTATAGCCATTCACTACAATATTTTTTACCTCCAACAACTCTGCTCCTTTTAACCTATCACATATTGGTTTGGTGTGGTTGTACACATCCCCCAAAGTCTTTGTTCCAAAAGCTACCGCTTTAGTGATGCCTCCTTGGGTATAGTCTACTGCTAACACTTCTACTGCATTAGTAAAGTTGATTAAATCTACCGGTGTGCTGATATACGCTGCATTGGTATTATTTACTGTGGCTGGTACTAAATTGCTTAAAGTTAAATCATTTGGCCCATTCACCACCGCTCCACTTTGTGTAAACTTGGTGCTGTTATTATAACCATTTACTTCGGCTACACTATTCACTGCATTGCCATATAAACGTTTGCTGATGACATCTCCTAAAGTCTTACTTTCTATTCCTCCTCCTCCTCCTCCACTTACATTGCCACAAGTATCAATCAATACTAAGGTTATTGTACTATCGCAACCATATACATTGATTAATTTTTTGGTGTAAGTGCCTGCTGTGGTATATACCTGACCATTGAATAAATAATTGCAAGTTCGACAGAAGTTGGCATACACCGTACTGCTGCTCGTTGGTTTTAAACTCACCACTAATGCTGCTGAACTACTGCTGCAACCTCCATTGTTTACCGTTACTGTATAACTACCTGCTGCACTCGTGGTGTATTGTTGTGCTGTAGCTCCTGATATCAATACCCCATCTTTATACCATTGATTGCCCGATGTTGATGATGAGTATAAAGTGATACTACTGCCTGCACACATATACGTTGGGCCACTTACTGCTATCGTTGGTACTGCCGGTGTAGCAATTACTGCTATTACTTGCGTTACTGTATTACTGCAACCTGAGGCATTGGTCACCGTATAACTAATCATCGTACTACCAGCAGATACGCCTGTAATTTGTCCTATTGAAGTGTTGATTGTTGCTACTGCTGTATTGCTGCTACTCCATACTCCTCCTGGCGTTGTGTTCGTTGCTGTAGCTGTTGTACCTGTACAGATACTTGCAGTATAAGTAATCCCTGCTACTGTTGGCTTGGCTTCTACACTCACTACCTGTGTTACTGTTATGCTGCAATTATTTGTATTCGTTAGGGTATAACTAATCGTTGTGCTGCCTGCCGATACTGCTGTTACTTGTCCTGTTGTTGCATTTATCGTTGCTACACTCGTATTGCTGCTACTCCATACTCCTCCTGTTGTTGCATTACTGAACGTAGCTACCGCCCCTACACATAATATCGGATTACCCGCTATAGCACTTAAGGTTGGATTAGCAACTACTGCAATCGCATAGGTGACTGTCTTGCTACATCCTGCTGCATTAGTTACTGTATAGCTGATTGTTGTGCTTCCTGATGCTATTGCTGTAACTTGCCCTGTTGTTGCGTTGATCGTTGCTACTGCTGTATTGCTGCTGCCCCATACTCCTGCTGATGTAGTATTAGCTAAGGTCGTTTGCTGACCCACACATAAACTACTGGAGCCTGTTATTGGACTTACCACAGGATATGCACTTACCGTTACCACTGTTGCTGAAGCTGATGAACTACTGCAATTGTTGGCATTAGTTACCGTTACACTATAACTTCCTGAACTGCTTACACTATAAGTTTGACTAGTGGCTCCACTAATCGCTACCCCATCTTTATACCACTGATTGCCACTCGCTGATGATGAACTTAAAGTTACTGTACTGCCTACACAGATATCTGTTGAACCCGAAGCCGTAATTGTTGGTACCGGTGGGTAACCATGTACGATTATCGTTTGTGTTACCGTTGTACTGCAACCATTGGCATTGGTTACCGTATAACTTACTATCGCTGTGCCTGCTGCTACTGCTGTTACTACCCCTGTACTACTGATTGTTGCTACATTGGTATTGCCACATCCCCATACCCCACCTACTGTTGCACTGCTTAATGTAATACTTTGTCCTACACAAATATTACCTGAACATGAACAAGTCATCGTTATTGGTGATACCGTTGGACTGTCATATACACTGATATCTTTACTTACTGAACTACTACATCCATTGGCATTGGTATAAGTATAGGTAATAGTGGCTACACCTGATGATACCCCTGTTACCTGGCCTGTACTGCTTATAGTAACTACGGATGTATTGCTGCTGCTCCATACTCCTGCTATAGTACTATTACTTAATGAAGCATTGCCCCCTACACACACTGTCGATGCTCCTGATATTGGACTTAATACAGGATTCCCATATACCGTAATACTCTTGGTTACTGTAGTAGTACAATTATTATTGTTGGTTACTGCATAACTCATCACTGCACTGCCCACTGATATCGCTGTTCCCTGACCTGTTACAGCATCAATAGTAGCTACTGCTGTATTGCTACTGCTCCATACACCACCTGCTGTTGTATTATTTAATGTGATGGCCGAACCCACACAAACCCCACTATTACCTGTAATTGGATTTACTATTGGATTAGCATTTACCGTAACATCTTTCGTTACTACTGTTGTGCAACCTGCTGCATTGGTTACCATATAGCTAATCGTAGTAGTGCCTGCTGATACACCTGTTATTACCCCTGTTGTAGCATTGATCGTTGCTACCGATGTATTACTACTACTCCAAACTCCTGCTGCTGTAGTATTGCTTAATGTAATCATTGAGCCTACACATACTGCTGATAATCCCGTAATTGGATTTACTATTGGATTAGCATTTACCGTAATATCTTTCGTTACTACTGTTGTGCAACCTGCTGCATTGGTTACCATATAGCTGATGGTAGCAGTCCCTGCTGTTACAGCTGTTACTAATCCACTGTTACTTACTGCCACTACTGCTGTATTACCACTACTCCATACACCACCTAATGTTGTATTGCTTAAACTGATATTACTGCCTACACATACATTGTTATTTCCTGTAATTGGATTGACTATTGGATTGGCATTTACCATAACATCTTTAGTAACTGTTGTTGTACAACCCGATGCATTGGTTAGAGTATAGCTCATCGTTACTGTGCCTGCAGCTATTCCTGCTACTAATCCTGTTGAAGCACCAATCGTTGCAATCGCTGTATTACTGCTGCTCCATACCCCACCCCCTGTTGCACTACTTAATGTAATCGTTGAACCTACACATACATTGCTACTGCCTGTAATTGGATTAACTACTGGATTAGCATTTACCATAACATCTTTAGTAACTGTTGTTGTACAACCCGATGCATTGGTTAGAGTATAGCTCATCGCTACTGTGCCTGAGGATATACCTGTTACTACGCCTGTTGTAGCATGAATCGTTGCTACTGCTGTGTTACTGCTGCTCCATACACCACCTCCTGTTGCACTACTTAACGTAATCGTTGATCCCACACACACATTGCTACTGCCTGTAATTGGATTAACTACTGGATTAGCATTTACCGTAACATCTTTAGTAACTGTTGTTGTACAACCATTGGCATTGGTTACCATATAACTCATCGTAGTAATACCTGCTGATACCCCTGTTACCTGACCTGCACTGTTTATCGTTGCTACCGCTGTATTACTACTGCCCCATACACCGCCATTTGTTGTATTGCTTAATATTATTGTTGACCCTACACATACACTGCCACTTCCTGTAATTGGATTGACTACCGGATTGGCATATATTGTAATATCTTTAGTTGCCGTACTACTGCAACCTGCTGCATTGCTTACCATATAACTGATGGTTGATGTGCCTGCAGCTACTCCTGTTACTATACCTGTACTATTTACTGTAGCTATTGCTGTATTGCTGCTACTCCATACTCCTCCTGCTGTTGCACT
>JAYTLA010000001.1:0-31652 GCA_043729825.1 Ferruginibacter sp. | reverse complement strand
CAACATATCTTAATTTTGCCAAATGGCAGATAGAGATAACTTTGTTGGTGTGAATTCTATAAAATTTAACCAACGTTTTAAAACAGATGATGACTGCCTTAAGTATTTATCAGAAATAAAGTGGTCAGAAGGCTATGTTTGTAAACGTTGTAACAACGATAAGTTTTGTGTAGGTAAAAAGGAAAATAATCGTCGTTGTACAAAATGCAGATATGACGAAAGCCCTACTGCTGGAACAATGTTTGATAAGGTAAAATTTTCTATTTTAAAAGCTTTTCATATTGCATTTAAAATAAGTACAAAGAAAAAGGGGATGTCTAGTTTAGAATTGGGACAAGAATTTGAGCTTCGCCAAAAAACATGTTGGGAGTTCAAGTGGAAAGTGCAACAAGCAATGGAGAGCAACTTAAAACACCCATTAGAAGGTATTGTTCATGTAGATGAGTTTTTTGTTGGAGGTGCAGAAGAACAAAAACGAGGTAGATCTAAGGGCTCTAAAAAACTTGTAGTAGTTGTGTTAGAAGTGATAGAAAATGGAGTTGGTCGTAGCTATGCAGAAATAATAGAACATGCATCTTCAAAGGAATTAGGAGATTTTTTAAAGAAATATGTTTCACCAAAAACAAAAATAATTGCTGATAAATGGAGAGGTTATAGTTCTTTAAAAAAACAATTTGAAAATCTAGAGCAAGTGAAATCCGATGATGGAAAGAACTTTAAAGACATACATATTCACATAATGAATATTAAAGGTTGGTTAAGGGGAGTTCATCATCATTGCAGTAAAGAGAGAATACAAGGATACCTAAATGAATACCATTTTAGGTACAATCGAAGACAACATATGGGATCAATCTTCGATTTACTTATAAAACGGATGGTAAAAAATGAACCAAAGCGTTTGTGATGAATGATTTAATATTGTTATCTAAACGCCTATACCTAATCATTTATTATCTATCATTTGCAAATTGTAAACTGTCTATTGCTTACTGCTACTTGACTTGGAGCATGAGCGACAATACATAAATCAACATTGGGTCCCGTCTATCCGCTATAATCTTTTTTTCGTTCCTCAAAAAAGTATTTCCGCTTCTATACGGGCTACGCTCAACAGAAAAACATTTTTCAGCTTTTATTATGCAATAGATTGATGCGGAGATTTGCAACAGAAGCCACTCTCTCAGCAGAAACTTCATTAAGTAAAGGATTTGTATTAGCCAGCTAATATCACCCCTTCGGGGTTAGGCTTTAATTTTTGTAACAACAACTATAGTAATACCATCCCTTTGGGATTTAAAAGCCCGAAGGGCTGACATTAATATAGCTTACAAATAAATAAATGTAGTAAAACCCCGAAGGGGTGATATTAGGTATTGTGGAGTTCTGTCTCAGCGGGGTTTTCACTAGCAGAAACTACAATGTTTAAAAACTACAATTAGTGAAACCCTGATGTAGAAAAGAACCATAAATATTTTTAACCAAAACCTTACGCCTTGGTTCGTGTCCCACTATAACTGTTCGGAAGATTTGCTGTTTTATTTTTTAATCCCGAAGGGATGCAATTAATATAGCAGATTCAAAAAAAAATTAATAAACCCCGAAGGGGTGATATTAGTAATAATACCATCCCTTCGGCATTTTCTCCCCTAAGGATTATCTCAACTCCATAGTAATATCAGCCTTTCAGGCTTAAATTATTTTCTTTTTAATCTTCCGAACAGTTATGGTGGGACAGGAACCAAGGCGAGGCAAATATTATGGTGCGCTGCACCTTTTGTTTATTAAAATTTTGCAAGCATTTTTTTTAAGCTAAACAGAAAACCGAAGCATATTACCTACGTATCATATCGGTAACGGAAGCAACTGATGCTAAAGGGGCGGAATGATTAAGTTTAAAATTACGATTGAGAAGGTTGATAACCCTATTCAGAACTTCGATAATTTTAAATGCCCACAGCCATTTTTATTCCATTCCAATATTTATTTGTATTTTTCCTCCCTAAAAAACCCCTTACCATGTTAAAACGAATCTTACTATCAACAATTTTTGTAGCAATCATTTTTGTTGCAGCATTTGCACAAAGAGTTACACCATGTGGTTACATCATACCACCAAGGTCACTAAAAAATTCTTTTCAATCGGTGTATGAGGCCAAGAAAGTAGTAAGCACTATGCTTGATGTTATACAATGGAAAGAAAATTTTAATCTTAAAGAACAAAATGGTATTCAGAATGCATACGCTACTATAAATGGTGGACAGCGTTGGATAGTTTATGACAATAATTTTTTAGAAGACATAGATGCTTATGCCAAAACAAAATGGGCAAGCATAAGTATAATGGCGCACGAAATGGGGCATCATTATTACGACCATGTAGTAAGTGGTAAAGGCAGTAATGTACCTTCAGAAATAGAGGCGGATGCATTTTCTGGTTATTTGATACAAAAGCAAGGTGGCACATTGGAGCAAGCTCTAGCAGCTATGACGGCTATTGGTACAGAAAAACAAACTGCCACTCACCCAGCAAAAGCAGCTAGGCTTACTGCCATTACTCGTGGGTGGAATGCGGCTAAAGCAAATACAACGGCTACCACAGCAAATACAGGTGCAACCACACCGCCACCGCCACCGCCACCACCAACACCACCAGGTAATACTGGCACACCCATAAATACTGGCACTACTACTACAGGTCAGTCAGATCCACAAACAGATCCATCGTGGATAGCGCTTACCATACAAAGTAACCAAGATGAAACGGTACAACTAAGCGATGATGGAAAAACCTTTCAGCCTGCAACCATAAAAGCTGGGCAGGCATTTGTATTAAAATTTGAGATATACCAATGGGGTTGGTTAAAATTGCCTTATTACAACGGTTTCCGTGCATTTAAATTGTTGCATGGTAAAGATTATACGATAGTGTATAATAGAAGAAATAAAAATTGGACGGTGGCAGAGATACCGAATTAAAGAAAAATAATTATTAAAAATATAAAAGCGTATTCAAATTTGAGTACGCTTTTACTTTTTCTACTTTATATACTTTTTCACCTGCTCCACCAACCTTTCTCTCACCCCGCTTTCCCACTCCCTTTTCAAAATACTCAAAATAATACTATTCCTCCGCACACTTGTGTATGTAGCTACATGACTGCGGAGCACACCTTCCTCTATGCAACCAATACTACGCATAGCTGCTTTGCTTCTTTCATTGTTATTGTCTGCTCTAAATTCCACACGTACCAAACCTAATTCTTCAAAAGCGAATTGTAACAATAACAACTTACAATTTTTATTTAAACCCGTACCCTGAAATTTACTACCATACCAAGTATAACCCAGCTGCATCGATTGGTTGTGCAATTGTATATCGTAAAACCGAGTGCTGCCTGCATATTGCTGTGTGCGTTTATCAAAAACAATAAAAGGATATTCTACACCTTTGGTTCTTCCATCAATAGCAGCAGCTATATAATCTTTCATGCCATCCGCACCTGCAGGCGATACAAGCGAAAATGTCCAAAGCTCTGGTTCGTTTAAAGCAAAGGGTAATAAATTTTCATAATCAGTTTCTAGTAATGGGCGCAATAATACAATATCGTTTTCTAAAATGTATTCTTTAGTTGGGTCAAATAGGGGCATTTAGTAAAGCTTTTATTATCCTGCTAAATTACCGCTCATTTTGTTTAAAATCCGCTTAATATTTTATGGTTATTTATATTGTATTTCAATTTACATTTGTACTTTATTTCTGTTTGGCTATTACCAAAATAAATAGCTGTTATTTAAATTTTATTCCGTGTCAAAACATGTAAACAAAGTATCTGCTGCTGGCTTACTAATTGCTTTAGGTATTATTTATGGCGATATTGGTACTTCACCATTATACGTATTCAATTCTATTATTGATAAAAGAATAGTAAGCAGAGAACTTATTTTAGGAACACTTTCCTTAATTATTTGGACAATAACCATTCAAACAACTATAAAGTATGTTATTTTAGTTTTGCGTGCAGATAATAATGGCGAAGGGGGCATATTCTCCCTTTTTGCACTTGTGAGAAGAAGAAAAAAATGGCTGGTGATTCCTGCAATGATAGGTGGAGCTGCACTCCTAGCTGATGGTATTATTACCCCACCCATTTCCATTACATCTGCAGTAGAGGGGTTAAAAAAACTTCCAACTTTTCATGACATTAGCAATCTTACCATTGTTTATATTGTATTGGGCATTATTACCCTTTTCTTTTTTACACAACAATTTGGTACATCATCTATTGGCAAAATGTTTGGTCCCATAATGGGCATTTGGTTTACAATGCTTGCAGTATTGGGTATTATTCATATGGCCGACGACGCTTCAATATTTCAAGCATTAAATCCATACCACGGCATCCATTTTTTGTTTACTTATCCTGAGGGTTTTTGGTTATTGGGAGCAGTATTTCTTTGTACCACGGGTGCCGAGGCATTGTATAGCGATTTGGGACATTGCGGAAGGGGCAATATTCGTATATCGTGGATATTTGTAAAAGCATGTTTGGTAATTAATTATTTTGGTCAAGGCGCAAGTTTACTCAAACATCATTTAGGCGCTCATGTGGTAAAAGGAGAATATGTTACTATAGATCCAGTAACACAAAAATCGATTACGGTTAGTATAAATGCATTTTACGATTTAATACCACAAGCATTTATTATACCAGGTGTTATTATAGCTACTTTGGCGGCTATCATTGCAAGCCAGGCCATGGTTACTGGCTCGTTTACGCTTATTAATGAAGCTATACGTTTAAATCTTTGGCCAAAGATGAGAATCAAATTTCCATCAGAGGCAAGAGGGCAAATTTTTATTCCGGGTATTAATACGTTGCTATTTTTTGGTTGTGTAGGCGTGGTTCTTTATTTTCAAGAATCATCAAAAATGGAAGCTGCTTATGGGCTAGCTATTATTACTACAATGGCAATGACCACTATTTTATTTTCAAATTACTTGGTATTGCATAGGGTAAAACCATCACTTATTTATTTATTTTTAATTTCTTATTTGATTATAGAAGTGGCTTTTCTTGTGGCGTTAATGAGTAAGTTTATACATGGTGGTTACATCACTTTAATGATAGGCTTTATGATGTTTTCTGTAATGTATATTTGGTACAGAGCTCGAAAAATTAAAAACCGTTACGTAGAGTTTGTACGTGTAGATGAGTATGTGCCAAAGTTAGAAGAGTTGAGTAATGATTCTTCTGTGCCAAAGTATGCAACCCATTTGGTGTATTTAACCAGTGCTGATAATCCAAAAGAGATAGAGCATAAAATTATGTACAGCATATTGAGCGGTAAACCAAAGCGTGCCGACATTTATTGGTTTGTACATGTGGATACCATGGATGACCCTTACACCAATGAATACTCTGTAACGCATATCATACCAAATGATATTATAAGGGTGGAGTTTAGATTAGGCTTTAGAATAGCCCCAAAAATTAATTTGATGTTTAAAAAAGTGGTAGAAGATTTAGTAGCAAATAGAGAAGTAAACATTACTAGCCGATACGATAGTCAACAAAAAAATAATGTAGTAGGCGATTTTCAATTTATTGTACTAGAAAAATTCTTGAGCCAAGATAATGAATTACCTTTCTTTGAACAAATGGTTATGAAAGGATATTTCTGGATAAAAGAATTATCGCTCAGTGAAGAAAGAGGATTTGGATTAGAACAGAGTAATGTATTGGTAGAGAAATTTCCATTAATAGTTGCCCCTGTAGCAAGTTTGAAGATGAAAAGAATTTTTCATAATGAAGAAGAAGGGTACTAGAGAAGTTGAAAGTTGAAGGTTGAAAGTTGCGGGTTGGGTGAAGATTAAGTGCTTGCTTCATTTTGCGATCCTGTCCGCCTTTGGAGGAGCAAAATAACTTGCCGCCTTATTTTCAATAAAACGTCTTACCGCCTTCTCGTCAAAAGAATATAAATGAACTCCATTACACCATCAGATTTAAAAGAAAAATTAACCAACAACGAAGCAGTTGAATTAATAGATGTAAGAGAAGAATTTGAGCACAACGATTTTAATATTGGTGGAATGCTCATTCCCATGAACACGGTATTTGAGCAAATAGAAAAAATTCCAAAAAACAAACCAGTTGTGGTATATTGTGCAAAGGGAATTCGCAGTGCCATGGTAATACAACGCTTAGAGGAAAAATACAACTATCATAATTTGATAAACCTTAGTGGAGGAATAGATGCCTGGCGCAAAACAACTGGTCAATAATCTTTTATCATTAATTATTTTTGGTGAATACAACTTTGCTATATATCATAATTGGGTATTTTGTATTATTAGTACTTGTTTACTTCATTCAAGAAAAGTTCATCTTCAAACCCGAAAAACTAAATCAAGATTTTAAATACGTTTACGACATTCCATTTAAAGAGTTATTTTTTGATGTAGAACCAGGTGTACGAATAAATGGCTTACATTTTAGTGTAGACAAACCTTTGGGCTTAGTATTATATTTTCATGGCAATACAAGAAGTATAAAAGGCTGGGCAAAATATGCAAAAGATTTTTTAAGATACAAGTACGATGTGGTGTTGGTGGATTATAGAGGTTTTGGAAAAAGCACTGGCAAGCGCAACGAACACGACATGCTAAAAGATATGCAGTTTGTGTATGATACACTGGCGGTTCAATACACCGAGCATCACATTATAGTATATGGACGTAGCCTTGGTAGTGGCTTTGCAGCCAAAATAGCCAGCGATAATAAGCCAAGGTATTTAATTTTAGATGCGCCATATTTTAATTTTGCAAAATCTATGGAGCGTTTTATTCCAATATTGCCCATGAAGTATTTGTTGAAATACCAATTGAGAACAGATAAATGGATTACACATGTAAACTGCCACACATACATTATACATGGCACAAAAGATTGGTTAATTCCTATAAGCAATAGCGAAAAATTACAAGCGCTTAGTCCTAAAAAAATTACACTCTTACGTATAGTTGGCGGTGGGCATAATAACTTGCCATCTTACAATGAGTATCATAATTTACTACGTGATATTTTGCAGTATTAAAAAATATACATGAAAATTTATAAGAAGAAAATATTACGCTGGTTAAAAATAATAGCATTTTTATATGCAGGTATTGGTATTGTATTATTTTATTTGCAAGAAAGATTTTTGTTTCATCCCACAAAATTGGAAAACGATTATCAATTTAAATTTGATGTGCGTTTTGAAGAAATACGATTGCCATTTAACGAAACGGATACCATGAGTTTGGTAAAGTTTTTTCCAATAGATTCAATATGTAAAGGTGTAATTATTTACTACCATGGCAATATGGAAAATGTAGAACATTATGCCGCATACACAAAGCCATTTACAAAACTTGGCTATGAAGTATGGATAGAAGATTACCCAGGTTTTGGAAAAAGCACAGGTATTATCACCGAAAAAAAATTATACGACCAGGCCATGCAAGTAAAAAAAATGGCCGATAATAAGTTTAGTTCTGATAGCATCATCATTTATGGAAAGTCAATAGGTACAGGTATTGCAGCGTATGTAGCTAGCAATACAAAAGCAAAAATGTTGATTTTGGAAACGCCTTATTATAGTATTCCTGCGCTGTTTAGTTGCTACGCACCCATTTATCCAGCAAGTACAATGGCTAGTTATAAAATTCCTACAAACGAGTATTTGCAAGATGTACATTATCCTATCATCATTTTTCATGGTACAAACGATGGGGTAATACCATATCGTTCAGCATCAAAATTAAAAACGGTTTTAAAACCAACAGATAAATTTATTACTGTGCCAGACGCTACGCATCAAAATATAAATACTTCAAAAATTTATTACGATGCTATAGATTCTTTACTTGGAAAGAATTAATAAAAATAATTTTTGCCACTAATTACACGAATGTTCACGAATAAAAAACCATTAGTGAAAATTTGTGCCATTCGTGGCTTAACAAAAGAAAAATTATAGCTCCACCAAACTTGCTCCTTTTTTATTTACATTTAAATTATATTTCACCCCAACTTTAAGCGCCACATTTTCATTGCCATGCCCCACCGGAAAATCATAACAAACAGGGTAATTATATTCAGCTACAATATCGCTTATGATTTCATAAATCGTTTTTCCAAAAGGTCTATCTGTATCTTGCATATCTGTAAAATGGCCAACTATAAGCGCAGCAAGGTTTTTGAGCTTACCACTTCTTTTAAGTTGATGCAACATTCTATCTATAGCATATAACTGCTCGCCAATATCTTCTATAAATAAAATACAATTTTTTGTGTTGATGTCTGATGGAGTACCTACTGCATTTGCAAGCAATGCAATATTACCACCCACCAATTTTCCTTTTGCCCCACCAACTTTATTTAGCTTATTTGCTTTTGTTGTGTAATTATTTTTTTCTCCTCTCAATGCGTTAAGCAGCGAAGTAACATTTGCAGGGTTATGCTCAGTATTTGCAAATGCCGCCGCCATGGGTGCATGCAAAGTGGCTATTTTGTAATTGCTAAAAATATGAGAGTGCAACAAAGTAATATCACTAAAGCCAATGATCCATTTTGGATGTTGTACAAATTTTGCAAAATTGAGTTTATCAATAATGCGTCCTGTGCCATAACCACCCCGTCCGCATAATATTGCTTTTACATTTTTATCATCTAAAAAAGATTGCATTTCTTTTAATCTTTCGGCATCTGTACCACTAAAGTAGTTCTTCGATTTGCTACCCACTGTTTTACCCACAACTACTTTATAACCTTGTATTTGTAAACTTTTTACACATGCGTTAGTTTTTTCTTTTAGCATAAAACCTGCAGGGCAAGTAATGGCAATAGTATCGCCTTTTTTCAGATATGATGGGACTGTCATTTTTTACGTATTTTTATACATTCTTAAACTATAAAAGTATGCGTTTTTTTACTTTTCTTTTTTTAATAATTTCTTTTGCTGCTAAAGCGCAAAATACTTGCACTGCCCCAGGGCAAAGTCCTGCTTCTGCAATTCCTGCCTGCGTTACAGCAGCATTATCTCAGCCAAGTGTATCTGGTTGCGATAATGGAACAGTCTTTGTGCCAACTTGTTCAAACGATGGATCTGGCACGGTTTATACTGCTGTTAATCCTTATTGGTATAGCTTTACTTGTTACCAATCTGGAACTTTAGCATTTTCAATTTTGCCAGTTAACACTTCCGATGATTATGATTGGCAGTTATATGATGTAACAGGCATTAACACCAATAATTTAGCTTTTCTTACCAATGCGAGTCTTGTTGTTGGAGCAAACTGGACAGGATTTACAGGCGCTACAGGCGCCACGGGCGCATCGGGTGCTGGGCCAAGCGCTTTTGTTTGTGCAAGTTCTACTTTATTACCTTTTTCAACAAAGCCTAACTTAATTATAGGGCACGATTATCTTTTACTAGTAAGTAATTTTAGCCCATCTGGTTTAGGTTATGCGCTTAGTTTTGGAGGTAATACAGGCGGCATTAGCGGCAGCACAGCAGTTCTTGTAGATGCTTCAGAACCACCAACTCCTCTTTTGGCATCGGCTACATCATTATGCGGAACAGCCGTAAAAATTAAAACAAATAAGAAGGTAAGATGTAATACACTTGCTGCTAATGCTTCTGATTTTAGTGTAATAGCTCCCGACGGATTTACTATTATTAATCCAATTTCTGCCTCCGCAATTAATTGTGCTACCGGTTTAGTATTTGATTCTGTTATAATAAATATGGGGACATTACTACCTCCTGGTACATATACACTAAGAATAAAAAATGGAACAGATGGTAATACATTAAAAGATAAATGTGATAATCTAATACCAGTAAATGATCAAGTTACATTTGTAGTTTCGGCATTACCTCCTGCGCCTACAGTTTCATCACCGGTAAATTTTTGCCAAAATATTGCAGGCACTCAATTAACCGCTACTGGTACTGGTTTACTTTGGTACACTACAGCAACAGGTGGTACTGGTAGTGCAACTGCACCTACACCTGCAACTGCCGCAACTGGTAGCACCATTTATTATGTAAGCCAAACAATAAGCGGTTGCGAGGGAGCAAGAGCTGCTATCACTGTTAATATAAATGCTGCACCCGCTGCACCTGCTGTTACAACACCAGTAAATTTTTGTCAAAATATTGCAGCCACTGCATTAACAGCCACTGGTACAGGTTTGCTCTGGTACACAGCAGCAACTGCTGGTACTGGTAGTGCAACTGCGCCTACACCAATTACTACTGCAAGCGGCGCATTTAATTTTTATGTAAGCCAAACGGTAAGTGGATGTGAAAGCCCAAGAGCACAAATTATAGTAAATGTAATAACACCTCCAGCTGCACCAATAGCAACTTCGCCTATCAATTTGTGCCAAGGATCTTTAGCAACTGGCCTTTCAGCAACTGGTACAAATTTATTGTGGTACACAACAGCAACAGGTGGCACAGGTTCGGTTACTATTCCATTTCCGCCAACGGGTACAGTAGGCATTACAACACATTATGTAAGCCAAACGGTAAGCAATTGCGAAAGCCCGAGAACTGCAATTGTAGTAAATGTTGCAGCACCGCCAACAGCGCCATCGGCATCTTCACCAATAAATTATTGCCAAGGAAATACGGCTACTGCACTAACAGCAACACCAGCAACAGGCGCAAGTTTACTATGGTACACTGTAGCCACTGGCGGTACAGGAAATGCTACAGCGCCTACACCATCTACAGCTACAGCTAATACGACAACATATTATGTGAGCCAAACTGTGGGAAGTTGCGAAAGCCCACGAAGCGCTATTGTTGTTTTTGTAAAAGCTACACCCGCTGCACCAGTGGCTAGTTCACCAATTCCATATTGCCAAGGCGCAACGGCCACGGCATTGACGGCAACAGGTACTTTTTTATTATGGTACCCAACAGCAACTGGTGGTACAGGAAGTTCAACAGCGCCTACTCCATCTACTGCAATTGGAGGAAGCACTACATATTATGTAACTCAAACCGCTGTCGGTTGCGAAAGTTTACAAACTCCCATAGTTGTAAATGTAACAGCTACACCATTGGCGCCAACAGTAAATTCTATATTAAATATTTGCCAAGGCACAACGGCTACTGCATTAACCGCTACTGCTGCAACAGGTGCAAGTTTGCTCTGGTACACTGTAGCAACTGGTGGTACAGGAACGGCAACAGCGCCTACACCACTAACTACAACATTGGGCAGTACAAATTATTATGTGAGCCAATCTTTGAATGGTTGCGAAGGCCCAAGAGGATTAATAACCGTTACGGTAAATAGTACACCTGCTGTACCAGTAGTTACAACTCCTATTATATATTGTCAAAATACAACGGCCACGGCATTGACGGCAACAGGTACAAATTTATTGTGGTACACATCTGCCACTGGCGGTTCAGGAACTGCAACAGCACTTACACCAGCTACAACAACTGTCGGCAATATTATTTATTATGTTAGCCAAACTACAGGTGTATGCGAAGGACCAAGAGCTGCTATTACTGTTACTGTAAATGTTACAGCAGCTGCACCAGCAACATCTGCTACTGTAAATTATTGCCAAGGAGCACCAGCGAATGCATTAACAGCGACTGGTACAAATTTATTGTGGTACACAACCGCAATTGGAGGAACGGGAAGTACAACCGCTCCCATAGTATCTACAACTACTGCTGGTAGTACTTCATATTATGTAAGCCAAACTACAGGAGTTTGCGAAGGACCAAGAGCGCAAACTACAGTAGTAGTAACAGCTATACCAGCGGCGCCAACGGTAACTTCGGTAGTTTATTGCCAAGGAGCAACGGCCACGGCATTGACGGCAGGTGGTACAAATTTAAAATGGTACACAACGCCAACAGGTGGTACAGGAGTTACTACTGCACCAGTTCCTTTAACAACAACTATTGGAAACACTACTTATTATGTAAGCCAATCTACCAATAATTGCGAAGGGCCACGAGCAGCAATTGTTGTAACAGTGAATACTACACCTACTGCACCAGGAGTTACAACCCCAGTAATAACCTATTGCCAAAATACTACCACAACTTTTTTGTCTGCATCTGGTACAAATTTGCAATGGTACACAACAGCAACTGGTGGTACGGCTAGCACAACTGCACCATTGCCATCTTCAGCAACAGCAGGAACAACTACTTATTATGTAGCACAAAAGCAAGGAAACTGTGAGGGACCAAGAGCATCTATTGTTGTAAATATTACGGCTACTCCATCTGCGCCAATTGTAAACACACCACTAAATATCTGTCCAAATACTATTGCACAACCACTTGCTGCCACTGGTACAAATTTATTGTGGTATACAACTGCAACTGGCGGGTTTGGTAGCACAATTGCGCCTATACCAAACACAGCAATTTCTCCTGCCACTTATAATTATTATGTTAGTCAATCTAGCTCTGCAAGTACTGGTAGTTGTGTAGGACCTAGGGCAAATATTGTGGTAAACATTAGTAATGTAGTAAATGTAAATATTGGAAGAGATTCTACTATTTGTGAAGGTCAATCGGTAAAA
Source organism: Ferruginibacter sp. (assembly GCA_043729825.1). Taxonomy (GTDB): domain Bacteria; phylum Bacteroidota; class Bacteroidia; order Chitinophagales; family Chitinophagaceae; genus Ferruginibacter. The sequence goes on along the minus strand of JAYTLA010000001.1, from coordinate 19,032 downwards.
TTATTTCCTGTTGTAACGCCTGCTGGCGCTACGTATGAGTGGCGGGCTAATGGAGTGCCACTTAGCACAATTGATAGCGTATTTAGTAAAGATGCTACTGTAAATCCTATTGATACAGCTACATATATTTTAAAAGCAACATTGGGAGGATGCTTTAAAGAAGATACGGTAAACATAAATGTAATATGGAAACCAAAAATTGATGCAGGACTAACCAAAGCCATTTGTTTAGACAGTTCAATATTGTTAAAAGGAATTGTAACGCACAAGTCTAACGACTCTATAAATTATGTATGGAGCCCGATAGATAGCCTTGCCAGACCAGATACTATACAAACTTTGGCATACCCAACAAAGACAACTTTATATACCATTTCGTTTCAAACAAAACCATCATATGGTTGCGATTTTAAAGGATCTAGTTCTGTAAAATTAGTGGTACAAAAAATAGACAACCCTTTTGCAGGAAATGATACGATTGCTATTAAAGGATTGCCACACCAATTGCATGGCAGCGGAGGATTAAATTATACATGGTCATCTTCATCAGGTATAAATATTACAAATCCTTTTAGTGCTGATGCATTTGTAACATTAAACAATGATGCACAATTTTATTTGAAAGTAACCGATGCTATTGGCTGCGAAGGAAGAGATACCGTTTTTATAAAAGTGTATGAAGGGCCTACATATTATATTCCAAATACTTTTACGCCAAATGGTGATGGATTGAATGAGATATTTAGAGCAATACCAGTAGGTATGTCCAACACAACTTATTTTAGAATATTTAATCGCAATGGACAATTGATGTTTGAAACAAACCAATGGTTAAAAGGATGGGATGGCACATTTAAAGGAAAACCTCAACCAAATGGAGTGTATGTGTGGATGGTAGCTGGCACGAGTAAGTATAATAGAAAAGTGGAAATGAAAGGGACGGTGATGTTGATTAGATAGTAAATAACTTTTTACAAAAAACGCCGAATTGTTGTTCGGCGTTTTTTTATGATTATTAATATGCTTAATGTAATCCTTTAATAATTTGTTTTAATTCTTTTGTACTAATAATATTATTGAATGATTTTCGGCGAAGTGCTTTGTATAATTTTAAGTCTCCAGACCATAAAAGAGCTTTGAATGAAATAGAAAATGCAACGAAAGTTGCATCTTTAATATCTATTTGCTTCGTTAGTTCTTCGGCAGTTAAGAAGTCTGTGTTTGAAATTTCATTAATTGAAAGAACAGTTATAGTTTTAAGTAGAAGGAATAAATTATTTTCGAATTGCTTTATATCTTTTTTTGCTTTTGTGCATATTCTTATTTTATGAGTGTTTATTTCCTCTAGAGCATATTCAGGGATTACAAAATCTAATTTAAGAAATTCATTTGTGATTAAATGATAAAGCTCACTTTTCTTATCTAAAGAGGCACTTATTAGGATATTGGTATCGATAATTATAATCATACTATGCTAATCCTCTTTCTTTTTTTATACGCTCCCAAACTTTTGCATTTATCTCTCTTGATAACTCATTAATAATTCTCTGAGGTACTCTCTTTGTAGGAGCAGATTTTTCTTCTTCCAGTGATTTTGCATAATCTTTAATACGTTTAATACGTGCAGCCCCAATACTTTTAGGTACCTTAATGGTTACATATTCTTTATTCAATGTTTCGGTTGCCATGCATTTAATTTTTTCAAATATACAAAATAATTAGAATTCTTTAAAGCTTATTGTGCTATTTTCAATTGTTAAAATATGCTGTAGCCCACACTTCAGCGCAAAATTATTTTTTTGATGCCCTACAGGAAAATCAAAACAAACAGGGTAATTATACTCCTTTATTTTTTCTAATACGATTTCCTCAATCGTTTTTCCAAACTCATCGCCTACATCGTCTATCTTTATTTTGAAACCACCAACGATAAGCGCAGCAAGGTTTGCAAGCTTTCCACTTCTTTTTAAATTCCAAAACATTCTATCTATGCTATATAATTTTTCGCTGATGTCTTCTACAAAAAGTATTTTATTTTTGGTAACAATATCGCTTGAAGAGGCTGATAAACTTTCCAAGGTTTTTAAATTGCCCCCTACTAAAATTCCTTTTGCCTTACCAATTTTGTTGTTTATGTTTATAGCAAAATTGTAAACCATTTTTTCACCAAGCAAACATTTTTTGATGCTGTCTAGTGTTTCTAATTGTATAGGTTCGGCAATGGCAGGCGCTACAAAACTATTGCACATTTTTGAATGTATTGTAGCAATACCAAAATTTTTGTTGATATGACTGTGCAAAACCGTAACATCGCTAAAGCCAATAATCCATTTCGGCTTTTTTATAAATTTTGCAAAATTAAGTTTGTCGATAATGCGTACCAATCCATAACCCCCTCTTGCAATCATAATGGCTTTTAAACTATCATCGTCTAACATTTGCTGTAAATCGGCAATACGTTCTTCATCTGTACCGCCAAATGTGAAGGCTTTTTTACCAATGGTACTGCCCATTTTTATTTTAAAGCCCCAAGATTGTATCATGTTTATGGCATCAGTGCAATCTGTAAGGGTAATATAACCTGCGGAGCTGGTAATGCCGATGGTATCGCCTTTTTTTAAGTAAGTAGGAATTTTGGCAGAGATTTCATCTTCGTTTATTGTTGAAATACTTGCTGACATTGCTTTTATGGACGTTAATGCCAATACTGCAGATGATATAAATTTTTTTCTTTGCATACCGTAAATGTAATATTATTTATAAATGTACAAATGAATTTAGGCAAATTTCGGTATTGACTTGAGTTTCGATATTTTTGCAGGGATGCCAGATAAATTGTAGCTGTTGAAAGTGATGTAAATTCATTCGTATTAACTATTGAAATGTAAGCCTGAGCTTGTCGAAGGGGGGTTAATTCTTTTTGTAAGTATGTTTAAAATTGCACCGGCTTCGACAAGCTCAGCCTGACAATATTTAACTTGGAAATTAAAGTAATTGCATAATCATCCGCATCAATCTAATGCATAATAAAAGCTAAATAGATAGATGAAGATGAAATGTGCGACGCCACCGAAGCTCAACATAGCTGTGTTTTTGCTTGGACACAAAATTTATTTTGTGTAACAAAAAAATTGAATTGTATTAAAAAAAGAAAATGACTGAACCAAAAAGATACTTAATAACTTCTGCCTTGCCTTATGCCAATGGGCCAAAACATATTGGACACCTTGCGGGTGCTTACTTGCCTGCGGATATATATGTACGATACCTACGTGCGCAAAAGCGTGATGTGGTATATGTATGCGGAAGCGATGAACATGGCGCTGCTATTACGATACAGGCCATGAAAGAAAAAACAACCCCAAAAGCTATTGTAGATAAATACCATGCTATGCTGAAAAGCAATATGGCCGATTTGGGTATTTCGTTTGATATTTATCATCGTACAAGTGAGCAAATACACCACGAAACGGCGCAGGAGTTTTTTACCATGCTGAACGATAATGGTGATTTAGAGATAAAAGAAACCGAACAATTTTTTGATGTAGAAGCCAATACTTTTTTGGCTGATAGATACATTATAGGTACTTGCCCAGTATGTGCAAATGATAGTGCGTATGGAGACCAATGCGAAAAATGTGGTACAGATTTAAGTCCTGAGCAATTGATAAATCCCAGAAGTACATTGAGTGGAAATGCGCCAATAAAAAAAGCCACTACACACTGGTATTTGCCATTAAACAAGCACGAAGATTTTTTACGTAAATGGATTTTGGAAGACCATAAAGAAGATTGGAAAGCCAATGTGGTAGGGCAATGTAAAGGATGGATAGAAATGGGATTGCAACCAAGGGCGGTTACGAGAGATTTGGATTGGGGTATAGCTGTACCACGAGAAGACGGGGCCGGAAAAGTTTTGTATGTATGGTTTGATGCACCGATTGGTTACATAAGTGCTACTAAGCAATGGGCTTTGGATAATAAAAAAGATTGGAGGCCATATTGGTATAATTCTGAAAATGAAAAAGGGGACACAAAACTTGTTCATTTTATAGGAAAAGATAATATTGTTTTTCATGCCATTATTTTTCCAGTAATGTTGAAACTGCATGGAAATATATTACCCGATAATGTACCGAGCAATGAGTTTATGAATTTGGAAGGCGATAAGATGAGTACGAGCCGTGGATGGAGTATAGAAATGGATGATTACATAAACGATTTTGTAAAAAAACCAAATGGTGGTGACCAAATGGTGGATGCGCTTCGCTATTATTTAAATGCCATTGCACCTGAAACAAAAGATAGTGAGTTTACATGGAAGGGTTTTCAAGAAGCGGTGAATGGAGAGCTCGTAGCGGTTTTTGGCAACTTTGTAAACAGGGCATTTGTATTAATGCATAAATTATGTGGCGGTAAAGTGCCAAAGTTTCACAACGATATTATTGACGAAGCAGATAAACAATTGTTAGAAGAAATAAAAATCACAAAAGCATTATTAGAAAAAAATATTGAAGGATATAAATTTAGAGATGCACAAACTGCGGTAATAGACCTTGCAAGAAAAGGTAATAAATATATGCAGGATAAAGAGCCGTGGATTATTGGGAAGCAGACAACGGACGACGGACAACTGACCACAGAGGCACAGGCGCTTGTTGATAATTGCATGCATATTTGTTTGCAGCTTGTTGCCAACCTTGCTATTTTTATAAATCCATTTTTACCCAATGCTGCAAAGCGTATGTGTGTATTGATGAAGACTGTAGATAAAATGCTTGATTGGGAAAATGCAGGTAGCACAAAATTATTAAGTGTTGGTTATTCATTACGACCACCTGAATTATTGTTTAGAAAAATAGAAGATACAGAAGTGGCAGAACAAATTGAAAAATTAAAAATTAAAAGTGCAGCGATTAAAATGACAGAAAAAACAATTGGCAGTGAGCAGTTGGCAGTTGACAATGGGCAATTGGCAAACGAACAATCTAAAATCAGCAATCTTAAATCTGAAATCATCTTCGATGATTTTGCAAAAATAGATTTGAAAGTAGGTACAATTATTTCGGCAGAAAAAGTAGAAAAGGCAGATAAGTTGTTGAAGCTAGAGGTGGATTTAGGTTTTGAAGTAAGAACAATCGTAAGTGGCATTGCGCTTCACTTTGAGGCTGCTGCTATTGTAGGTAAACAAGTGGTAGTGGTGGCAAATCTTGCTCCACGAAAAATGCGTGGTATAGAAAGCAATGGTATGATATTAATGGCTGAAGATACTGATGGAAAATTGCATTTTGTAGCGCCGAATGATGCGGTGGGGAATGGAAGTGGTGTCAGTTAGAAGAGTTGAAAGTTGAAGGTTGAAAGTTGTCCTTGCGAAAGCGGGTAGTTAATTTTGCGAAGCAAAACTAAGCCCCGCCTTTTTTTAATTAAAACGCCTTACCGCCTTCTCGACAAAAAATAAAAAGTTTAATAAGGAAGAAGAATTAAAATTAATTAAAGAGGTTTGAAGACTTCTAAATGCTTACATGAAAAGAAAAGAATTAATCCTACTATTTATACTTGCGCTTGTACAGTTTACCAATATTGTTGACTTTATGATTGTGATGCCGCTTGGCCCAGTATTGAAAAAACTTTGGGGAATAGATAGTACACAGTTTAGTAGAATCGTTTCGGTATTTAGCATTGGTGCATTTATAAGCGCTATGGCTTGCCTAGCTTTTGTAGATAGATTTGATAGAAAAAAAGTATTGATGATTGTATATGCTGGTTTTACAATAGGGACTTTTTTATGCGGACTATCACAAAATTATCATCAATTATTAGCTGCACGTTTTTTAACTGGTTTGTTTGGCGGTATTGGCGGCAGTGTAATATTGAGTATGGTGGGCGATTATATTCCGAATGAAAGACGAGGGCAAGCCATGGGGATATTGATGACGGGCTTTGCACTTGCAAGTGTATTAGGCGTACCTGGTGGCTTGTGGCTTGCGGGGCATTACCAATGGCATACACCATTTATTGTATTGGCAAGTTTATGTACACTCGTTTTTATCTTAGCTATTTTTATTGTGCCTTCTTTTACTGGACATCTTAAAAATGGTATTGTAAAAAGAACAGCATATCAAATTGTAATTAGTGTTTTTAGTAATGTAAATATGCGTTGGGCTTTATTACTTAGCAGCCTGCTGATGATGAGTCATTTTAGTATTATCCCCTTTCTTACAGATTTTGCAACATACAACTTGGGCGTAAATTATAAAACAGATGTGCCTTTAATTTATATTATTGGTGGAATACTTACAGTTATTGTAAGTCCTTTAGTTGGTAAATTAAGTGACAAACATGGGCGAGTATTGGTGTTTGGTATTCTTACTTTTTTAGCTATGATCCCATTACTTTGTATTCCAAATTTGTATAGCAATAATCTTTGGATATTGATGCCTGTTTTTTCTACATTTTTTATATTTAGTGGGAGTAGAATGGTAATTGGTAGTGCACAAATTACAAGTACTGCTACAAGCCAAGAGCGGGGTTCTTTTCTAATCATAAATAGTAGCATACAACAATTGAGTATTGGATTAATGGCTGCACTTGGCGGTGCTATTGTTAGCAATGACGAGACCAAGAGAGTTTTGCATTATCCTATACTTGGAATTATAGGAGTTGTAATGGCAGTGCTGGCTTTATTGGTATTTAGAAAAATAAAAGCGATGGGTTAATTTTTATTTGAATTTTTGCCGATTATATTGCATGGTTGCTTTTTGAATAAATGCTTTTACCTTTTTTGTTAAATTTTCTTGTTGTGTTTTTATATTGATTGTGTTAATCAAATTATTTTTTAAACTATCATCAACTTTAAAATTGTACAGATATTCTGATCTTTCGTTTATAGTATTGTAGCCCAAAATATATGTAGAATCAATAGCCTGATATAAATTAGCATTCATTTTTGTAAATATAATATCTGTTTTATTTTTGCTGCTCAATAAATTATTGCCATAAGAAATATAATCTTCTTTATTACCTGCAATGCCTAAAATAGTACCAAGTATATCAAACTGAGATGCCAATTGTGTATTTACTTTTTTCTGAGTATTACTGGGGTCATAAATAATAATTGGAATACGAAAACTGTTTCTATTATTTAATATTGTACTATGCTGATTTGGAAACATCCAATGATCGGGACAGAAAATAAAAATCGAATTATTAAACCAACTTTCATTTTTTGATTTACTAAAAAAAACCGAGAGACTATTGTCGTAATAGCTCATAGCCTTCATAGAGGGAGTGTATTTTAGAGGGAGTTGACTACCAAAACCTTCTGGTATATCGTAAGGGAAATGTGTAGAAATATTATAATTGATGGCTAAAAAGGGCTGCTTTGTTTCGACTATTTTTTTATTAAAAAAATCTAATACATACTCATCTTGCATACCCATAGTATGCATGGGTTTTTCTTTGTTCTTCTCTATGTCTGTTTTGCAATAATAGTTATTTATGCCTAACCAATTGCTGCATTTTGCAAACCCGAAATTGTCATAATCATCGCCGATGCAAAAAAACGAGGCATAGCCATTTTTGCCTAAAACCTTACCTACTGGCGTTATCGGCATGTTTACATAAGGAGAATGGTACAAAGGGATATCGGTTAAAGTGGGCTCGCCTGCAAGCACAGATACAATGCCTTTATTAGATTCGAAAGAGAAAGCATATGCATTTGTATAGAAGCTGCTTTTTTGAATTAACGAATCAAAAAAAGGCATTTTTACTTTATAGATATTACAAGAATCGAAAAAATCGTAAGGCACACTTTCCATAATAAACAACACAATATTTTTTTTATTACTATATAAAGAAGTGTCCGCATATCGTATAATTGGAAAAATAGAATCGCACTCTGCTGTAGAAAAATATTTTCTTACAGGAAGGTATTGCCCATCTCTAAAAAGCGAATAAATTAATGTGTGAAAAGAGTTTTGTACTACTGGCAAGTGTTTGCTAGATATATGTACCAATGGGTAAGTTGGCAATGATTTTCGAGCAACAGTTTCTTTTTTTATCCATAAAATGGATAGTGCAATTAAAAAAAATAAGCTCATTAAAACCCCTGTGCTACCTAATGTAAATTGTTTATAAAATTTTTTATGCAGCTTATAATAAAATAAGAATAAAAACAAAAATAGTAACACTATAAAAATAATGGCATAAGATGGTTGATGAAAAAAAATCTGGAAAGGATGATCTAAAACAAACCTTACATCTGCATTTAATCTTTGAAAATGAAATTTGAAATAAAAAACATCAATTACATTTACAAGTAAAACAAATGTATTTACTATAAAGAAGACTATTGTTATGACTACCTTTGGAAAAGAATACATTAATACATTTGCAGCTTGCAAAAAAAATAGAAACATTGCATTTATAGTTAAAACAATAATACCATCATATAGCAAAGACCAACCTATCATTGTTAGTTTTGTTGCTATATTATTTAATTCTGCATTTTCAGCAAACAATAGTGTATAGTTGTAATTATAAAATATTAATTTTATGATACATAAAAAAAACAGTTGCGCTATTACAAAAAGTAAAAAAGGTTTATTATTACCCCAAATGCTTTTGCTTTTTCCTTTTAAAAAATATAGTTGCATAAATTAAATAACAATAATGAAAACCAAAATACAAAAAAACAAATATAAACTATTGCTTTTGGTTATCGTAATGTTAGTATTTGTAGATTTGGTTTTGCATAAAGGCTTGGTAAGGTTTTTAATACCAAAAACATTTATTAATTATCCTATAGAAAATATTGACCCCATAAATCGAAATGGCTTTTTGAATACAAATAAGAACTGGGTAAAGGCAGTAAATACGCCGGAAAGAATGGAAAGTATTACATCTGAAAATGCAGGAATAGAGTTGGACATTTATTACGACACACTAAAAAATATTTTCGATGTGCATCACGATCCAGATAAATCCTTAGAGCAAAATTTCGAAGATTTATTAATCATTTATAAAAGGAAAAATTTGCAAGCAAGCATTTGGATGGACTTTAAAAATGCAGACGAAGCAAATGTAACTAGAGCGCTAGAAACCCTTAAGCAACTAAGAGAAAAATATAATTTGCAAAATAAAATATTGGTAGAGTCTTCATACCCAAATTTATTAAAACTTTTTTCTGACAACCTATTTTATACATCTTATTATACCCCTTATTTTAATCCATATTTGGCTACTGAAAAAGAAAACAAAATTTACCTTGACACTATCACAGCTTTACTGAAAAAATATCCTGTACATGCATTATCGGGTTATTATTTTCAAATGCCTTTTTTGCATCAGCAGTTTCCGGATTTCCCTATTTTAATCTGGTCGCCAAATGATAAATGGAGTGTTGTAAATAGGTTGTATAAGACAAGAATAAATAGGGATAGTAACGTTTTTATTTCTTTGTACAATTAAATCTATTTTTTGTCATAATTTATCTAGTACTAAATAAAATATACCTGTAGGCTTGGGTTTCTAAAAATTCATTTTGCCCGTAAATTAAAAATGCTAACTTCGATATATAAAAAATAGTTGTTTAACTAACTATTTTTTGTTTTACTACAAAAAAGAATAAATTTATATAGATGAAACGTACAATAAAAAAAGTTGCAGTATTAGGAAGTGGCGTTATGGGAAGCCGCATTGCTTGCCATTTTGCAGGTATTGGTTTACCTGTTTTGTTATTAGATATTTTGCCAAAAGATATAGCCGATGATGCAAAACCTGCTGAAAGAAATAAAATTGTAAACGATGCTTTGGCAGCTGCAGTAAAATCTAATCCATCGCCTTTATATACAAAAGATGTGGCAAAGAAAATAACGACGGGTAATTTTACGGACAATATGAAAGACATTGCCACGGCAGATTGGATTATAGAAGTCGTAGTAGAAAGGCTTGATATAAAGCAACTCGTTTTTGCAGATGTAGAAAAATACAGAAAGCCAGGAACGCTTATCACATCTAATACTTCGGGTATTCCAATACACATGATGGCGGAAGGCAGAAGCGATGATTTTAAGAAACATTTTTGTGGTACACACTTTTTTAATCCTCCACGCTACTTGCGTTTGTTGGAGATTATTCCTACTGCACATACCGATGCAGACGTGGTAGATTTTTTAATGAACTATGGTGATTTATACTTGGGTAAAACGACTGTGCTTGCAAAAGATACGCCAGCGTTTATTGCCAATAGGGTAGGCGTGTTTAGCATGATGGCCATCATGAATAGCATGGAAAAATTGGGTTTGTCTATTGATGAAATAGATACACTTACTGGGCCTGTTATTGGGCGTCCAAAATCAGCAACCTTTCGTACGGCTGATGTTGTAGGTATAGACACACTGGTAAAAGTTGCCAATGGTGTAGCCGCAAATTGTCCGAATGATGAAGCAAAAAATATGTTTAATATTCCTGCTTGGCTTACCAAAATGATAGAAAATAATTGGCTAGGAGATAAGACGGGGCAAGGCTTTTTTAAGAAAACAAAATCAGCCGATGGTGCAAAAGATATAGATGTATTGAACTTAACAACACTTGAGTACGAGCCTCGCAAAAAAGCAAAATTTGCCACACTAGAAGCTGCAAAACCAATCGAAGATTTAAAAACAAGATTGAAAGCATTGAATGCAGGGCAAGATAAAGCTGGAGAATTTTATCGTTCGTTTCACAATGCATTGTTTTCTTACATTAGCCATCGCATACCCGAAATAAGCGATGAGATTTATAGAGTAGATGATGGTATGATGGCAGGCTTTGGTTGGGAGATAGGCGCATTTGAAAGTTGGGATACGCTTGGTGTAGCAAAAACCGTAGAAGCTATGAAGGCAGCAGGTTGTAGCGTGGCTACATGGGTGGATGATATGCTAGCCAAAGGAATAAAAACATTTTACAAAACTGAAAATGGTAAAAGATATTGCTATGATATAGCCAGTGGAGATTACAAAGAAATGCCTGGTGGAAATGCATTTATTGTAATGCGCAATTTTGAAAATGAAACCGTATGGAAAAACAGTGCATGCCGAACATATCATTTAGGCGATGATGTTTTGGGGCTAGAGTGGTACACAAAAATGGGAAGCATTGGCGGCGAAGTATTGGAAGGTATTCAAAAATCTATTGCGCTTGCAGAAGAAAAATACAAAGGATTGGTAATTGCAAATGAAGGCACAAATTTTAGTGCAGGTGCAAATGTGGGTATGATTTTTATGCTTGCCTTGGAGCAAGATTACGACGAAATAGATATGGCCATACGTCAATTTCAAAATACCATCATGCGAGTGCGATATTCTTCAATCCCTGTTGTGGTAGCACCTCACGGGCTTGCACTAGGCGGCGCATGCGAAATGAGTTTGCATGCCGATAAAGTAATAGCAGCAGCAGAAACATACACTGGCTTGGTAGAAGTAGGCATCGGTGTAATACCAGGTGGTGCTGGTACAAAAGAATTTATACTTCGTGCGGCTGACGAAATGCATGCTGGCGAGCCAGAAACCATTACACTCACCAACCGTTTTTTAAATATTGCTACCGCAAAAGTGGCTACCTCTGCATACGAAGCTTATGATCTTGGTATTTATCGCAAAGGCATTGACGAAGTGAGTATAAACATTGGTCGTAGAATTGCTGATGCAAAAAAGGCAGTAATAAATTTATACGACGATGGCTATGTAATGCCTGTGCAACGTAAAGATATTAAAGTGCTTGGACGCAGCGGCTTGGGTGCCATTTATGCAGGCATAAACGGTATGCACAAAGGCAAGTACGCTACCGACCACGATGTAACAGTAGCAAAAAAATTGGCTTATGTAATGTGTGGCGGCGACCTTAGCGAACAACAACTTGTAAGCGAGCAATATCTCTTAAACCTAGAGAGAGAAGCATTCTTAAGCCTTACAGGCGAAAAGAAAACCTTGGAAAGAATACAGAGTATTTTAAAAACGGGGAAGCCTTTAAGAAATTAAGATTTAATATTTATGATTTAATATTTAGACCGTTGCAAGTAAAATTGCGACGGTTTTTTATTGATGTTTATTTGGAGCATGAGCTAATACCATATTTCAACTTTAGTTTCCCGCTATCCATTTCAATAGGCTCGTTCCTCGCCTATTTTCATTACTATCGGGGCTACAATCAGCAGAAAATCTTTTCTCAACTTTTATTATGCAATAGATTGAAGCGGAGATTGTGCAATAGACTGTGAAATTCAATTTGATAAATATTTACATTTGCCTTATGAAGAAAATTGCAAAACCTACACAATTTGAACATGCCGATTATTATGCTAGTTTTATACAATTGGTAAATGAAAGTACCAGTGTGTTAGAGCAATTAAAAAATAATGCAAAGCAAATAGAACTTTTACTGTTGTCTTTAACCGAAGCACAACTCACTACGCCTTATGCAGAAGGCAAGTGGTGCATAAAAGATATTGTACAACACCTTATAGATTTTGAAAGAGTATCTGTGTACAGAGCCATGCGCTTTGCCCGCCACGATAAATCTGCACAACCATTTTTTGATGAAAACGAGTATGCAAAATTTGCAAAGGCATCATCAATGCCTATAAAAAAATTATTGAAAGAATATAAAACTACTAGGCAAGCCACATTAGTCTTTTTTAATAACCAATCTTCTGATACATGTAAGCGAGCAGGCATAGCAGGTAATACCATGACAACCGTGCGTGCCCTCGCATGGATTATATGCGGGCATGAGTTGCACCATTGGGGAGTTGTGAGGGAAAGGTATTTGAGTTAATTTATGCTATCTGAGCCTTGGCCCAAGGTCACAAGTCCACCGCCACGGTTCGTGTCCCCACGAATCGTTCGCTAAGTTCTACTCCGCCTATTACGAGTTGGTAATTTTATGCTTGCGAAAATTGATTGAAGCAAATGGTTCGTGGGGACACGAACCAAGGCGGGGGGCATAGCAAAACTGTGGAAGGGTATTTGTGTTTTGTATAAAGATGTTTATAATTTTGTTTTAGCAATAAATTTATTGTTAAAACAATTTGACAGTATTCTTATTGTTAAAATAATAAAGCCTTCCTTGCTATAATTTTTTTTGCTATACCCTGAAAGGGTTTAACATTCATAACCACGGGTGCAACCCGTGGTTATGAAATACAACATGGGCAAAACCCCAACGGGGTTAAACAAAACAATTGCGATTATTTTACTGCCACATAATTTGTTCAACCCTTGCAGGGTTGGTGGATGGGGTTTGTTTTTTAGCAATGGGTTGCACCAAAGGCTATGCATATTAAATCACTGCATGGTTCGTTATTTGATATTTGCCCACTGATTTTAATTACAACCAAATATTACGGTGCGCTGCACCTATAAAACTTTGTGCTGCTGTGGCAGCTACAAATATTGTGGTGCGCTGCAGCAATGTGTTTTATTGTATTATGCTATTACGAAAATGGCTATAGCACAATAAAAGTTACCAAATTATTTTAGGGTTACACAGGTGCAGCGCACCAACAGCTTTGTAGTTTGAATAATAACGGAAGTTGCAGAGGTGCAGCGCACCGAAATATCTTTTTGCTACAAAGAAAGCCACGGGCTCTTGCGGATGTATGCAGCATAGCAAAAGTGCGAAAGCGTATTTGTGTTTTACATAAACCTCTTTTATAATTTGCCGCACAGATTGCCAACACACATTTCCCTCCCCTCAAATCTGCGCTAGATTTTTACATGCCTGCGCCAATAGAGGTCAAAATTATTTTTTGGAAAGAAATTACAAAGCTACAACTTTAGCAGTTGTTTTTCTATCACGAGCCATTGCTTCTTTATCACCTACTGGTGCTACTGCAAATTCAGAACCATAACCCACGGCTTCTTTTATTTGATTGGCAAATGCTCCATTTGCAATTAAATCTTTCATTACTTGTTTGGCTCTATAATCGCTTATAGCTTTGTTTTTTGCAGCATCACCACTTACATCTGTATTACCACCTATTTTTAATACAACTTTCGGATAAGCTTTAAGAATTTCACTTATATTTTTTATTTGTTGCATTGCTTTAGGTGTAGAATATGTAGTTTTATTATTTAGAAATTGTACATCATGAAGATTAAACCAATTTGCTGCTTTATTAACTGTATCTATAGTGCCTGTTTTAATAAAGTTTACTAATGTATTTTCAAAGCTATGTTCTGCAATGTTTTTTAGATTTACTCCATTAGGTAATTCTAAAACACCTTCAATGCCTAAATCATATTTTACAATATTTGTAATTGCATCAACTGATACTTTTGCTTCATAAGGAGTAGATATGGTAACTGGAGTTACTTCAGTTATAGATTCTGTAAGAATTTCATTTTTATTTTCAAAATTTTTTCTAAATACAAAAACACCTAGTAATAATAATATTGGTAAAATCCATTGAAGAGCATTACTCTTGGAGTTATTTGTATTATCATTATTCGTAGAAGTTACTTTAGAGCTATTTTTTTCTCTTTCAATTTTATTTCTTAAATCATCATATAAATTTTTATAAGTTTTGTTTTGAAGTATAATAGTACTAGAAACCGTTTTGTTAATAATTGAATTTTCAGCTACCAATACAATTTCGATATATTCATTTTTGAAATCTTTTATTTTATATGATTTTTGTCCTATTGGGTCAACATCACCCAAAGGTTTTATTAATACTTTATTAGCATTAATTGTTTTCCATGAAAAAGTTATAGTTTCGTCAAATTCAAATGAACTTTTATTTGAAGTAAAGTTTTCAATTATTGGTAAAAAATTAAAACCTTTATTATCACTTTTAGGCTTAGATTGATTAAAATGTTTTTCAAAAAGTGAATCGTATTTTTCTTTCTCTGCTGAATCTATAAGCACATCATATGCATCTTTGATTTCCTTAAATCTTTCAACAAAAAATTCATCTCCATTGTTTTGGTCAGGGTGAAATTTTAGACTTAATTTTCTATATGATTTTTTGATTTCCTCAATAGTGGCATTTCTCTTTAGCCCCAATATGTAATAGTAATCTTTCATATGTAAATTTTAGTTTCTGGTAATTATATTCTGGAAAGTTATTCAAAAAGTTTTTTTATTTGAAATTCACCACAACGGTTCATGTCCCTACGAAACATACCCAAAGTTCATACCCCATTACCCTCGCCTCAAATCTGCGCTAGATTTTTACATCTCTGCGCCATTATTGGGCTCTATATTTTTATATCTCTGCGCCAATAGGGGCTAGATTTTTAATCTCTATGCTAATGGGGCAATTAAACAGTTGCTACATTATCATCAACTAATTCTTTTAAGTAACCTTCTAGCTTTTCTAATAATACCAACGATTTTTGAATTTCTTTTATAGTGAAAGTAGGCATACCGTCAACGCCATGTGACATTGTATGCATTGTTATTTTTTGATACAATTTCAATTCTTTAAGGATTTTTTTAAAATTGTCAAAGTCGCTATTTTTATATTCTCCAATTTTACTTTGAAGTCTAGTCTGTAAATTATTATTATTGTTTTCGTTTAGTACATACTCAATTTCATCAATTAGGTCGGAAGCTGTTTTCTTTTCTTTATAGTATACACTTTTTCCATTCATAATTCTATTGAAAATTTTATTGCTATCTTCTACAGTACCAATCATTACTAATTTAGAATACTCATATAATAAAATTTCAAACTTTTTTCGAATTCTGTTTCCAATTCCTTCAATTCCTTCACTGGTTGATACATTGGTTAATGCAACAAAGGCATTTTTTATTGTACTTACTTTTTCAATCTCAGATTTTATATAGATTTTATGTAGATTATTAATCTCAAACAAATTCGCAAGCACCCATTTTTCTTGAACTTTATTAATGTCATTTATTACGAATTTTATCAAATTGTAAAAACTAATATTGTGAGTTAGTAATAGTATTTGACTGTCTTGGAATTTTTCAAAAATATACTTAATAAGAAAAGTACGATTTGATGTGTCTAGGCTGGTGATAAAATCATCTAAGACTAGAACTTTATTCTTTTCGTCTGTCTTAGATTGAATAATTGAATTTAATAAAATTAATAATACAACTAGGTTGAGTTTCGCTTCATTAAAAAATTTTTTCAAATCTGCTTTACTTTCAATATTTTTTTTACTGTCTATAATCTTAATATTATAGGTATCTTCTTCGTCAATAACAATTGTAACACTTTCATTAAAAGATAAAAGAACTTCATTTACATTATCTTGTATAGTTTTAAAATGGTTCTCACACAAATTATTGATATCTATATTGAAATAAAAACGATTAAGAAGTGATTTTAAATTTAATTCATTACTTGAAAACAATTCTTCAATAGAAATTAAGAAGACTTGATAATTTGAATAGTCAAAAGCATTATAATCTGTGCCATTTATTTCTATTTCAAAATTCTGATTATTTATCTTATTGTTGTAAGAATTCCATAATTCATCCTTTAACTGTTGAAAATTTTCTGGAGTTTGAGTATTAATTCCTGATTCGATTTTTTCCCTAAAAAATACAATTTTTAACGACTCGAAAATTGATGACTTCCCCGCACCATTCTCACCATATAATAAGAGATTTTTTCTTGTGTTTAATGGGAGTATTATTTCTCCCTCGAAAGCCTTAAACTTTGCTATTTTGATACTATTCATATTCTATTTGCTAAAAAATTTTACAAGGCGTTCCTTCAATTCTTTGTCTCTTTTTAAAAAATGCGAGTACTTGAAATCACCATTTTCAAAGAGCTTATTTATGTCTTGGATGTTAGATTTACTGAAATATTCAGCCTTTTTGTTAAATGTGACGCTTCTTTTAGGTATATCAAGAATCAAAAAATTTCCTAAGGCATCTATATTTTCATTTAAATTAACATCTACCCAATCATTTGAAAGATTTTTTTCATCCTTTAAGTTTATAATTTTATCAACATTATACGTCGACATAGAATTTTTCGTTGAAAGATAAAACGCTAGTAATGCAAAGCCTTTTTTTAGTCTTCCCAAATAATTAAAATAATCAATTGTGATGTCAATTTTGAGATACTTTTCTACTGGTAATGCCAATGATGTTTGCTTAATTATATTGTAAATCTCAAATTTTATATACGTAGTAGAACCTTGATAATAAACATACCTTGTTAAAGATTTTAAAAAGTCTATAAAATTATCATCAAGCCTTAAATCATTTACGTATAAATAATTGACAATAGCAAATTTTGGGTATTGATTGGTATATGCATCTAAAATTTGAAGCCACTTAGTTAGTTCATTTTCTTTAATTTTTTCTTGGTTGAGTAATTCTAGAATTTCAATTATCTTAAATAAGTCACTCAATACATCCTTATATTTTTTTAATTCAAATGGAGAGAAACTCTCATTAATAAAGAATTCTCTTAAGTTAGTTTCACTTGAAGTAATTCCTTCTTTCCCTCTAATTATATGTGAGTAATACCTAAAAACATCATCTATGTTCAAACTTAAATTATCGCAGTTGTTTTTGAAGTCCGTCCATAAGTCAATGAAAATTTTTTCTTCTTTTATACTCTTCGCTTTGTTATATAGCTTCGCTTTAAATATATCTGCATCTTCTAAATTCATGCCTCTATTATTTATTGTTTCAAATATAATTAAGGCTTTCTCATTAGCTTCGTCTTGAGTAGGGCCGCTTAGCTCTATCGGAAGTAGGTAAACTTGTTTGAGTATGTAACTGGTAAAGCTTTTTAAATCTGAATTAGTTTGAATAAAATATTGAATCCATAGATAAAAATATAAGAAATTCGCTTCGAATCTACTTTTACAATTCCTTTCAATTATTTTGTTATTCTTATCATTAACTGAAATAAGTCGCAATTTTACTTTTTCTAAATCATATGATAAAACCTCTAGCAAAGCTTCTCCATCATTTACTTCAAAAACATCTGACCTTATACGTGATAATGTATTCTTACCTTCCCAATCCACCACTTCTAATAATTGTTCTAAAACTTTAATTTCTGGTTGGATTAAATAAAGTATTTTAAAAAGTAAAAGCAGTGTAATTAATCTTTGTTGACCATCTACAACTTCAAGCGATTCTTTATTATTAGATGCCTTTGCAATTATTATATTACCAATAAAATAATCTTGTTTTGATTCAAAGGCACTAACTAAATCATTATATAATTGAAAACATTGGTCATACTCCCAAGAATAAGGTCTTTGATAAGAAGGGATAATATATTGTTCTTCTATTTTAAAAATTTTTAATAATTCTTTTTGTTCGGCACTTAATGATAATCCCATAGCTCAATTATTTATTATAACTTATTTAACGTATGATAGAATTCAAAGTTAAATCTTTCTCTTTAGATATATTTAAAGTAGTCGAGTTTTAATAAGTTGTTTGTAACCTCGAAAGTAATGCTTTGTCCTACGCCTCGTTTCGATTCTCTGTCAATCTCCCCTCCAATCTCCTCCACAATAAAAGCTGAAAAAAGTTCTTCTGCCGAAGAGCTGCGGGATAGGAGCGGCACCGCAGCGTAGCGGAGGTACAGCGGATAGCCCGAGCAACTGCCCAATAAAGCTCTTCCGCCCACAGCCCCAAAACAAAAAATAAAAACCAAATCTGCAAAGCAAAATTTTCCTTTAACTTCATACCCTAAAAAATAATGTATGAAGAAATATTTTAGCGTTGTAAAAATTGTATTGTTTGCATGCCTTGTATGTGTGGGCGCTGGTGCGTATGCGCAGGAGGCTAATGGCTACCAAGTGCCGCCTAAAGAAATTGCAGATTTGCTGCTGGCAAAACCTACGCCTAGCGTGAGTGTGGATAGCAAGGGCGAGTGGATGCTGGTGAGCGAACGCAATAGTTACCCCACGGTGGAGGAGCTTGGACAGCCGGAAATTCGGGTGGCTGGTTTGCGATTGAACCCTAATAATTTTAGCCCGAGTAGGCAGACGTACATTAATAATTTTACGCTAAAAAATATAAAGGCTGGTAAGGAATATA